>JAEHCY010000160.1 GCA_016880695.1 Chromatiaceae bacterium
CGCCGTTGGGCTCCGGGTGGGTGCGGCTGGCCATCAACGGCTTCCAGGGGTCCCAATCCGCGGTTTCGGGGTCGGGGGCCGGCGCCGCGCGAAAGTGCGGCAGGTGAACGCGGATGCGCGGCAGGGTAGGGTCGTCCAGTTCCCCGGCGGTGAGCATGTGCACCCCAGCGGGTATCTCGGCGAGAGTGATTCGGCCATCACCGCGATGACTCAGCCAGAAGCTGTCGCGCGGATCGGCTACCACCAGGTTGAACGGGCGGTAGGCCGCGGGGTTGAGGTCGGTTAGGGCGCGGGCGGCCTGCTCCGCCTCGGCGTGGTCGAGTGCCTCGAGCACCAGCTCGCCGCGGCTGCGCTTGCCGGGCTCCGGGCCCAGGGTGCCGGTGCGGTTCATGACCGCGGCCACCAGGCCGTGGTCGTTGACGCCGAGCCAGCTCCCGCCGCCCAGCCGATCGAGCCCGGCGACCACCTCGGGCCGGTCGGGCCAGTGGCGCCCCGGCGGCGCGCAGGGGCGCTCGCGCATCTCGTCGCGGTTGGCGGCGATCAAAAGAGGCCAGTGATGCGCCGGGCGGCGCAGGATCACCAGGGTGCACATGCGGGACTGGTCGCGGATCGGGGGGCGGGCCGGGGTGACAATTTAGCGATGATACACTACCTCCGCCGATCCCAGGCGTGACCCGCGGCGGGGTTACTCGGCGAGAAACGGAGGCGACCCGCCCATGATCCTGGATCTATCCGCGCTCACTCCCACCCAGGTCTATTTCCAGATGCTGCAGACGCTGATTCCCCGTCCCATCGCCTGGGTGTTGTCGGAAAACGCCAACGCAAGCCTCAATCTGGCCCCCTTCTCCTACTTCAACGCGGTCTGCAGCGACCCCCCGCTGCTGTTGCTCTCGGTGGGGAAGAAGCCCGATGGTACCTGGAAGGACACCCGGGTGAACATCGAGCAACGCGGCGGCTTTGTGGTGCACATCGCCCACCGGGAGCTGGTGGCTCCCCTTACCGAAAGCTCCGCCAGCCTGCCCGCGGGGGTCTCCGAAGTGGAGCGCCTCGGTTTGCGGCTGGCCCCCTTCGCGGGCTTCTCCCTGCCCCGGCTGGCGGACTGCCGTATCGCCTTTGCTTGCTACCGCTACGAGATCCGCGAGATCGATGGTACCCCCCAGGCCCTGATCCTCGGGCGGGTAGAACGGATCTTCGTGGAGGATGGGGTTGTGGTGCGGGACGCCAAGGGCCGGCCCAAGGTAGCGGCGGAGCGGGTCGATCCCTTGGGCCGGCTTGGAGCAGACGAGTACGTCACCTTTGGTGAGATTCTTCGGGTTCCACGTCCCGCCTGAGGTGTTCGCTCCGGCTGCGGTGGCCGCGGTTCCGGGAGCGCACCCGGGCCAGGTGCTCAGGCCAGGTGCTCAGGTGCTCAGGGTGCTCAGGGCTGGCGCGGCACCCTCTTTCGTGCAAACATCAAAACGTAGAGGTCGGTAGTCACGCGCGGTCGCGGCGGCCCCGTCAGTGGGGGTGTGGAGTCGGAGGTAAAGACAAATGCCCGATATAAATCAATCTAGCGGTGGATGGCGGAGGGGTCTGGGTCTGAGGGGATGGAAACCCCCGGTTGCCCAGACGCCGCGGGTCCGGCCGTGATCAAATTGGAGACCCTCGAGAGTAGGGCGCGCGCGGTCGCGTCGCGGTTCGGCGGCGGTGACGGAACGGTTGGGATTGGCCCGCTGGGCAAGGGTCTGATCAACGACACCTTCCTGGTCACGCCAGACGGTGCGCCCAGGTTCGTGCTCCAGCGCCTCAATCGGGGGGTGTTTCCGGACCCACCCTCGATTCTGCACAACCTGCGTGTGATCGAGGAGTACCTGCAGGGCTCCGCTGCCCCCGAGCGAGGGGGCACCGCGCCGCTGGTGCTGCCGCGCCTTGTCCGCACCCAGGAGGGCGAGGATTTTCTCGTCGATGGGGAGGGCGACTTCTGGCGAGCGATGGAATATCTCGAGGGCAGCGAAACCCTGGAGGCCATCGATGACCTGGATCGGGCCGAGCAGGTAGGTCTGGGTCTGGCTCGCTTCCATCGGCTGCTGAGCGGGATCGACACCGACAAGCTGCGGGATACCTTGCCGGGGTTTCATGTCACCTCCCAGTATCTGCAGGAATTTCGTGATGTGCTGCAGGCGCTCGAGCTCAGACAGGCGCGGGAGGTTCGCATCTGGGAGGAGTTCATCACCGAGCGCATGAGTCGGGCCACCGTACTGGAGCAGGCCTGGCATCTGGGCACGACCACCCTCAGGGTGATCCACGGGGACCCCAAGCTCAACAACTTCCTGTTCTGGCGTTACGGCAAGCGGGTGACGAGCCTCATCGACCTCGACACGGTGAGGCCGGGTCTGATCCACCACGACCTGGGGGACTGCCTGCGCTCCTGCTGCAACCTGGCCGGCGAGCTGCCGAGCGTGGGCGGTTCGGTGATGTTTGACCTCGATATTGCCACGGCCATCCTGCGGGGGTACCTGAGCGAGGCCTGGACGTTCCTGCGGCCCGGTGAGGTGGCCTTGATCGGGTCGGCGGTGTGGTTGCTGCCCTTCGAGCTCGGGGTGCGGTTCCTCAACGATTATCTGAGCGGCAATCGCTATTTCAAGGTGGCGGAGCCCCAGCAGAACCTGCAGCGGGCGGTGGTGCAGTTCCGCCTCGCCGAGAGCATCGAACGGGCAGAACCGCAAATCGAGGAGATTGTCGCCGGTCTGGCGGAGCGTAACGGATGACAAGCCGCGAGGCGATCGGTTCTGCGAGGGCCGGACCGGCGGCTGAGGGCGCTGAGGCCGGGGTTGAGTGCAGTGGCGCGGAGGAGCAGAGAAGATGATCAAGTTGCGGGGGATGCAATGGGGCCTGGTCGGGTTGCTGGCGGTGGCGCCGTGCCTCGGTCTTGCGGGTAGCGAGCGGTCCTCGTCGACGGCTGACACCTCGCGTCACCCCCCGAAACAGGCGGCCCAGGGGAGCGCCGCGCCGCCGCCCGCGACCCTCGGTGGCTATGGCAGCGACGGTCGCTATCCTAATGACCCAGGCGATCCCTACGGACGCCCCCAGCGCGTCGATCCGGCCACCGCACACTATTGGTCGGAGAAGTGTATGGGGCAGCGTGAGTCGGGGTTATCGCCGTTGAACCACTCCCAAGATTGCGACAACCCGGCCTATACCACCGGTTATCCCCCCTACCGGGGTGGACCCTACGGGTATCCGGCCTACCCGCCGCCCTACCGCGGGGGTGGCGACACTTATATTATCAACCGTAACGAAAACCGCATCGTCTATCCGCGACCGCCCGCCCCGCCTGAGCCCCTAGAGCCCCCCGTCGCACCACCGCCGGATCTGCGGCCCCCAGTCCGCAGCCTGCGCTGAGCGGCCGGTTTGTGGGTCGAGATTGCAGGCATCTGGCGGGCTTTGGGCGGCCCCCTAGGTAGCCGCCACCGCTTCGCGGGGCGGAACCAGAGGAACGTTGCTCCCTAGCGGTCGGCGGCGAAGCGGAGGGTTTCGGGGTGGAGGTCGTCTCCGGCGCGATAGGTCAGGACCAGGGCGCCGCTTAGGAAGCCGAACTGGCTGACCTTTTGCAGCGCGGCGAGGTACTGACTCTCCAGGGCCATCGCAGGCTCCGGACAGGCGCGGCGGGTGGCCCCCGGGGGGCCAATGGAGAAGTCGTAGGGGCCAGTGCCCTTGGTCCCCGCAAAGTAGCGGTTGCAGCCGGCGTTTCCGGAGACCTGGTCGTCCTCGAACGCGATCGAGATGTGGGTCCCCGCTGGGACGGGGCCCTGCCCGCCGAGGTGCGTGAGGTTCCAGGTGGTACCGGAGAGATCGGCGAGCGAGAGGTGGCCCTGTTCTTCTCGGCCGTTCTCGATCAGCGCCCCCTTCTCCAGGTGATAGGTCCGGCGCACCTTCAGCGACGGGCAGCAGGCCGCATCGTCGGGTCCCGCTTCCACCAGGTCGAGAACCAGACGCTTGTCTTCCGTCTTCATCGAGCGAAGCTTCACCCGGTCCCCGAGGAGCTCGGTGGCCACGTTCTCCGGCTCGTCATCGTCATCCCCGGCGAGCACCACCGCCAGGTAGATGCTCTCGCCACTGCCTCCGGCACTTGCGGCGAGCAGTACCGCGGCGTCGGTGCGACCGTCGTCGTTGAGGTCGGCCGTCACCCGCGTGTCCTCCAGCAGCTTCACCCGCGGCCGCTCCGCGCTGCCCGCAACCGCTGGCTCGCCTTCGCATTCGCCATCCTTGAGCCGGATCGGCTGCTCGCCGATGCCCTGGTAGGCCAGGTTCCGGAGCTGCTCGATGCTCGGAGACACCTCGGCTGCGCCCACCGGGCTGGGGCCCACGAGGATCGGGAAGGCCGTGATCACGCATAGGGCCGAGAGGCTGGCGGCTGCGAGGCGACGTCTGTTCATTTCCGAGTTTTCTTGGTCGCGAATAAACAGTAAATGATAAACCAAATCATTTTTTCTCATCGGCCCGTTGTTGACGAGGATCTAGGTCGAGGCGATGAGACTCGCACCGGGCGGCATCTGGCGAGTCTGCCCCTTTCACCCAGGCGCCGCCTGTTCAGCACAGGTCAGTCCTTTCCAATCCTGAAATGAGCCTGAAGGGGGTAGGTTCTGGGGCTAGGCGGCGGGTTGATGGGCTTGGTTGATGGAACCGAACAAGGTTGTCCGAGCCTGGTTGAGGCGAAGGGCGGCCTCATTATCGCTGATGGCATAGGCGAGGGCATCGAGTTGTTGGAAGCTGACAGCGGGTTTGAGGTAACTGGCGGCGTCAGGGAGCGATTTGAGCTTCTCGTAGGGGGTGGTCATGGTGGCGTAGGGGTAGCGCTTGCGCAGCCGGCCCTTGGCGTCGATCGCCTCGGTGGGGAAGAAGCAGGGGCGGTGGAAGTTGAGGTAGGGAGACAGGACCCCTTGGGCGAAGTCGTTAACCTGTTGGGCAAAGCGGCCCGGGATGTGGCTGTAGCCGAGGTGCTTGCGCACCACCGAGCCGTTCTTGCTCTCGGCCAGGGCGTTGTCGTTGGTGCGGCGCGCGCGCGACTTGGTGAACTCGGCATGAAGCTTCGCCAACAGGGCGGCGACCCGGGCGTTGATGTACTCCGAGCCGTTGTCGCTGTGGAAGCCGAGGATGACGAAGGGGAAGGCGTCGAGCAGGGCGGCCAGGACCGGCAGGAGGAAGTACTCGCTGATGCGCTCCACACTGCCGACGAACTGGAACTGGGTGACCTCGTCGACCAGATTGATGTGGTAGAGCCCCTTGACCCCATCGAGATCGCCCTGGTGGACGGAGTCGACCCGCAGGAAGCCCGGGCGGCCTTCAGGACGGGGACGGCGCCGCTCGCCGATGCGGATCGGTACCGCCCGGGTCTTGTCCACCCGCCCCCGGCAGCGCTGATAGGTCTGGGAGCCCCGCAGGTTGTACAGGTGACCGTTGGAGATCCCGGCCAGGCGCTCGTAGCGGGCATCGCCGAAGACCTCCCAGGCCCGCTCACAGAGCTTGCGCGTGGCCGGCCCCGAGAGGTTGCCATGCAGCGCATCGACCTCGGCCAGCAGGCGGATGTCCTCGGGCGTGTAGCGCCGTGCGAAGGGCCGCGCCGGGGCACCACGGCGGTCATACAGCCGCTCACCGGCCAGGTGCCGGGCGAGGAGCCGCGCGCTCTGCGCCCGTGACAACCCTGTCACTTTGCCCACATAGGCCCGCAGCAACCCCTTCTCGGCCCTGCCCAGGCGGGCGTACCCGAAGCGGCGCAACGTCTCGGCGATGAAGCCATAGGCCACCTCACGCTGCGGGGTCTTGATCTCAACCCCCTGGCTGCCCGCCAGGAAGCCACCTATGTCGTCAAGGGTCTTCAACCCCTGGGTCTGGAGCATCACGATCATCCTCCCATGATGCCCACATCCCGCCTTCAGGCTCATTTGTCCCTGGAATCACGTACTCCGCTTCAGGCTCATTTGTCTTTGGAGAAGGCTAGTCCTTGCGAGAAGGCTCAGACAAAGTTTAGATAATAGGTTTTTTCGACCCCCCGACCGGCGGCCCCAGGAGCGATGACCATGCAGAAAACCGCCCTGATCACAGGCGTTACGGGGCAGGACGGGGCCTACCTGGCCGAGTTCCTACTCGGGAAGGGCTATCGGGTGCACGGGATCAAGCGCCGCACCTCCCTCTTCAACACGAACCGTATCGATCACCTCTATCAGGACCCCCACGTGCCAGATCGGCGCTTCATCCTCCACCACGGGGACCTCACCGACTCGAGCAGCCTCGTCCGCATCATCCAGGAGGTGCGCCCGGAGGAGATCTACAACCTGGCGGCCCAGTCCCATGTGCAGGTGTCCTTCGAGGAGCCCGAGTACACCGCCAACTCCGATGCCCTGGGGACCCTGC
>JAEHCY010000161.1 GCA_016880695.1 Chromatiaceae bacterium
ACCGGGGCGATACCCATCACGCCGTGCGAGAGACCAACGAGGCCGCGGCGGCGCTGGTGTCCCTGCCCGGGATCAAGTACATCAAGCCGCGCCTTTCCCAGCGTACCGTGTTTCGGCGGTCCTTTAGCGAGGGTCTCGCCGTATTCGAGTTGGAACCCCGCGGCAAGGGAGCGAAGGAATTCTATGCCCTGGCCGCGGCCCTGTTCCCTGACCTCGTGAGCTGATGCTGGTCTACAAGGAAGATTTCCCCCGCGATGGGTGATCGCGTCGGAGGGCGCGCAGCCCATAAAATCCGTTTTTACGGCAAAAGCCTGTGCTAATCTAACTGTGCGATTCAGAGCGGCTTGTTGGCCCCTACTCTGGTACGACCACCGATGACAGACCAAGAAAAGCCATCGTCCGCGGGCAGTATAGCGGCAGAGGCCCAGGCAACGGAGCCCGTCGGGGACCAAGATGCCCGGATCAACTCCTATGCGATCGACCGGCTGTCGCAGGCGTTCGAGACCAGCGCGAAGCGCTGGGAGCTGATCGTCTATCCATCGCTGTTCGCCTTCATCATCCTCGCGGCCTACGGGTTCTACCTGGTGTTCAGTCTTACCAAGGACGTGCACTACCTCGCCATCAGCGTCGATTCCAACATGACGGTGCTGGCGAGCAACATGCAATCGGTCGCCGACAACATGGGCCAGATCAGCGCCAACGTGCGAACCATGTCGGTCAGCGTGGAGTCCATGTCGCGCGATGTCAGTACGCTCGAGCCGATGCTCACCAGCATGGAGACCATGGACAAATCGATTCAGGCCATTACGCACACGACGTTCAGCATGCGCAACGATATGGCCGTGATGAACCGTAGCATCAGCCGGCCGATGAACTTCTTCAACTCGTTTATGCCCTGGTGAGGGCCGGCGAGGTGGCCGCTAGCCCTGCCGCCCCAGCGCTCTGATAGACCCATGGACCAGGCCCAGTTGGTGGTGGCCATCTCCTCCCGCGCCCTATTCGACCTGGACGCATCGCACCGGGTGTTCGAATCCGAGGGGATCGAGGCCTACTGCGACTACCAGATCGCCCACGAGGACGAGCCCCTGGGGCCGGGCGTCGCCTTCCCCCTGGTGAGGAAGCTTCTGTACCTCAACGATCTCATGGCTGGGAAGGCGCGGGTGGAGGTCATCCTACTGTCGCGCAACAGCGCCGATACCGGCTTACGGGTGTTCAATTCCATCCAGCATCACGGCCTCGACATCACCCGGGCGGCCTTCACCGGTGGGCACATTCCCTATCCCTACGTACCCGCATTCGGCGCGCACCTGTTTCTCTCCGCCGACTCCGAGGATGTGCGCATGGCTCTGCGTGCGGGTTGTGCGGCCGCCACCCTGCTGCCCTCAGGGCGGAAGGCCGATGGCGGCGGCGAGGGGCAGTTGCGCATTGCCTTTGATGGGGACGCAGTGCTGTTTTCCGATGAGGCCGAGCAGATCTTCCGCACCGAGGGACTGGTCGCCTTCTCCGCGCAGGAAAAGGCCGCGGCCCAGGAGCCTTTGTCCGGCGGGCCATTCAAGGGTTTCCTAACCGCGCTTCACCTTCTGCAATCACTGTTTCCGGCGGACAGCTCACCCCTGCGCACGGCGTTGGTGACCGCCCGGGGCGCTCCTGCCCATGAGCGGGTCATTCGCACACTGCGGGCCTGGGGCATCCGCATCGACGAGGCGTTGTTTCTCGGTGGCCTGGAGAAGGCCAGGTTCCTCGAGGCCTTCGACGCCGATATCTTTTTCGACGACCAGGAGCTGCACTGCGAGGCGGCCCGCCAGCACGTGGCCACGGGGCACGTGCCAGTGGGAGCGCGGCATACCTGACCGGTTGCGACGACGAAGCCCGCGTGCGGCCCCCGGGGGGCCTGATTCTGCCACCCATTCAAGCCAGCGGTACCTTGCAGTCTGCGCCGGCCACTTCACGCACCAGGCGCGGCACCAGATATCCGGGCAGGCAGGCGCGAAGCTCCCCCATCAGGGTCCGCGCCCGCTCATCGGGGACCGCGAAGTGGGCAGCCCCCTCGACCGGGTCCAACTGGTGCAGGTAATAGGGTAGAACGTCGGCTTCGATGAGTGCCTCGCTCAGGGCGGCGAGGGTGGCCGAGCTGTCGTTGACACCGCGCAGCAGTACGCTCTGGTTGAGCAGGGTGATCCCCGGTTGGCGCAGGGCCGCAAGGCCGCCACGCACCGCGGGGCCAATCTCGCGGGGGTGATTGGTCTGCACCACCAGGACTTTGGGCTGGGTGCCCGTGGCCAGCAGGCGACACAGCCGAGGGGTGATGCGCTCGGGCAGCACGATCGGCAGGCGGGTGTGCAGCCGGATCCGCCGCACCCCCGGGATTTCACCCATGCGCCCAAGGATCTCGGCCAGCCAATCATCCTCGAGCATCAAGGGATCCCCACCGCTCAGGATCACCTCGCCCGGATCGGGGACCCGGCGTAGGCTGGCAATGGCCTCATCGATTTCCCGGCGATGGAGACTGAACCGCTCGTAGGCGAAGTGCCGGCGGAAGCAGTAGCGGCAGTGCACCGCGCAGGCCCCTGTGGTCAGGACCAGCCAGCGTCCGCGGTACTTTCTCAATAGACCCGTGCCACGCACAGCGGCCCTCTCCCCCAGGGGGTCGCGGAAGAAGCCGGGAACTGGGTCGTTTTCTGCCTGTAGCGGCAGAACCTGCAACAGCAACGGGTCTTGTGGATTGCCCTTCTCCATCCGCGCGACGAAACCCCGTGGCACCAGCAGCGGAAAGTCGTGCGGGGCGTCTGCAGCCAGCGCGGTGCGGTGCGGATCCAGCTCGAGGTGTGTGAGGAGGTCTTCGACCCGGGTGAAGGCCCGCTTCAGCTCCCTTTGCCAGGCCTCCGGGTGGGATTGGTCGCTCATTACGTTTATCATTCTTCGTTTTTCTTGGGCCATTTCCGAGGGCAGACATGGCGAGCTACAGCACCAATGAGTTTAAGGGCGGACTCAAGATCATGCTCGACGGAGATCCGTGCGCCATTATAGAGAACGAGTTCGTCAAGCCAGGTAAGGGGCAGGCGTTTAATCGCGTCAGGATCCGCAACCTCAAGACCGGGCGGGTGGTGGAGAAGACCTTCAAGTCCGGCGATACCGTCGAGGCGGCGGATGTGGTGGACACCCCGCTGCAGTACCTCTACAACGACGGTGAGCACTGGTACTTCATGCATCCGGATTCCTTCGAGCAGCTCACCGCCGACCCCAACGCCATGGGGGATGCCGCCAAGTGGGTCAAGGAGCAGGATCTGTGCAATGTCACTCTGTGGAACGGCCAGCCGCTCACGGTGGATGCACCGAACTTCGTGGTGCTCAAGATCCTCGAGACCGATCCCGGTATGCGCGGCGACACCTCCAGCGGTGGTGGCAAACCTGCCACCCTGGAGACCGGGGCGGTGGTGAGGGTGCCCTTGTTCGTACAGACCGGGGAGCTGATCCGGGTCGACACGCGCACCGGTGCCTATGTCTCCCGCGTCAAGGACGAGTGACAGCGAGGACTGGCGCCCGCTAGCCGGCCGCGAACAACTGCTGCGCAGGGCCCAGCTGCTGCAGGGAGTGCGGGGGTTTTTTCTCGCGCACAGTGTGCTGGAGGTCGAGACACCGCTGCTCGGGCGCCATACCAACCCCGATCCAGCCCTGGAGTCCTGGAGCGTCTGCGACCCCGGCCACGGACAGGGCAAGGGAGGGGCCCAGTTTCTGCAGACATCGCCCGAATTCGCCATGAAACGGCTCCTGGCCGCGGGCAGCGGGCCGATCTTCCAGATCTGCAAGGCGTTCCGCGGCGGTGAGCGGGGTCGCCGGCACAATCCCGAGTTCACGCTGCTGGAGTGGTATCGCCCTGGCTACAGCTACCACCGGCTGATGGACGAGGTCGCGGCGCTGATTCGCATCCTGCAGGCGGATTCCAGCCTCGTTGACGAGCGCCTGTCCTACGCCGAGCTGTTTGGGGGCCGGCTCGGGGTGGACCCCCACCGCGCCGAGCCAGGGGAGCTGCAACGCATGGCCCTTGCCCAAGGGGTCGCCGGGGCCGAGGACCTGGAGTTATCGCGGGATGGATGGCTCGATCTCCTGATGTCCCACTGCCTCGAGGCACAGCTCGGGCGGGGCCGCCTATGCTTCGTCTACGACTATCCGCCAAGCCAAGCGGCGCTGGCCCGGGTGCGCGACGGCACCCCTGCGGTTGCCGAGCGGTTCGAGCTCTACTGGGAGGGAATGGAGCTGGCCAACGGCTTTCAGGAGCTGACCGACGCCACCGAGCAGCGCAGGCGCTTCCTTAACGATCAGCAACGTCGTGCCTCGGCTGGCCAAGCGCCACACCCCATCGACGAGCGCTTTCTCCGCGCATTGGAATCTGGCATGCCCGAGTGCGCCGGCGTGGCCCTGGGGCTGGATCGCCTGCTGATGGTGATGAGCGGCACCGCTCATCTCGATGAGGTGCTGGCGTTTCCCTGGGAGCGCGCCTGAGGATCAGCCGGGGGCTAACGGGCTCGGGCTCAGGGCACGGCCGATGGGGTCGCCCATGCGCACCGAACGGCCTGCTAGCAGATCCGGCGACCATTCCG
>JAEHCY010000162.1 GCA_016880695.1 Chromatiaceae bacterium
GACATCCGGGTCACCGATCGGGTCTACGCGCACCTCTCCCCGACAACCGTTCAGGCGGCAGTGGAGGTGCTCGATCGGCCCGCCAAAACGGGCACGGTTTCACGTTGCAGTTTCACGCTGGCCGAAAAGGCCCGAAAGGAGGTGGGGAGCAGGATGCAAACTGCTGAAAATGCTCTGAAATCTGGTGGGCGCGGCTGGGTTCGAACCAGCGACCCCCGCCGTGTGAAGACGGTGCTCTCCCGCTGAGCTACGCGCCCCGACAACAGACGCTGGATTTTAGGGGCAACGATCGATGGCGTCAAATTGCCACCGGGTGCTCGGGTGCTTGCGATGGCCCCTCAGGGGCGGTGGGCGGACGCTGAAAACAGCGATTCGAGAATCGCCTCGGTATGGAACAGGGGGAGGGAATAGTGCCCCTCGTCAGCGAGAAACCGCGTCTGAGCACGGGGTAGCACCCGTGCATACCAGCGAGCATGCTCGATGGGCACCATTGCGTCCTTCTCGCCGTGCCAGAGGGTGACGGGAATCTGGATCTGCGTGAAATCGATCTGCCAAGGACGGACGTAGAGATCGAGGTCCTGCAATGCGCCCAGCGCATGGTTCTTCATCGCGTCGCGCACGGTCTCGGTGAGCACGGCACTGACTTGCGGATCCGAGAGGGCCTGGCGGTCGGAGGGGGAGCAGGCGACGTCGCGGACGAGGCCTTCCACGAGCTGGGGCCAGTGGAACAGGAGCGTGCTGGTCAGGCCGCCATAAAAGGAGCGTACGAACGAGGGGGTATAGAGTGCGGCCTCGAAGTTCAGGCGTACGGGCAGACGCATCTGCGAGAGTATTCGGGCCTCGTAGATCGGGCCGAGGGGGCAGACCAGCGCGAGTCCCTGGAGTCGCTCGGGAATGGCGGCGGCGCAAGCCAGCGCGAAGGGCGCGCCGCCGGAGACACCGAGCAGGGCGAAGGTCGAGAGCCCGAGGTGATCGGCCAAGGCGGCGATGTCTGCGGGCCAGTCGTTGATGCGTCGGCGCGGCTGGAAGTCGGAATCGCCGAACCCTGGGCGGTCGGGGGCTACCACACGCACGCCGAGGTGCTTGGCGCCCCGATGCAGCAGGCTCGCCTCGCGGCGGGAACTGGGGAACCCGTGGCAGTAGAGAACGGGCCAGCCCTGGGGATCGCCGAATTCCGCATAGGCGAGCCTTCGGCCGTCGCGCAGAGGGACAAATCGCGCAGTCATCTCAGCGTCCGAGGGGGCACTGGCAGGGGATAGGGTGCACCGTGAGCAGCAGCGGACCAGGCATGATTATCGTTATTGTCCCAGTGGGGTTCGGCGGCGCGGAGTATGCGAGAAGTGCGACCGGTTTACCATCCGGCGGTGGTAGATGGGGCGGGGTCTGTGGCGGGTGTCGGCGGGTGAGGACACCTCTGCCGCAGGGCCAAGGGGAACAGGCCGGTTCGCGGTGGTCGCGAAAGGTGCACGGCCTTGGCGTTGGTCTGGGGGCCACATCCGTTGAGGGTCACGGATGCCAATCCCCGGCCCTAGAGGTATGATCTAAGGCGAGACGGGGATTGGCGTTTACCGATTCGATCCTGGGGTCTCGGCGGCTGTCGTCCGAGGGGAGTCGCACGTCGGGCGATGGTGATGATTCTTGATTGAGGGTTTCGAGAGTACGGCATGAATATCTACATCGGCAACCTGCCCTATACGCTATCCGACGATGAGTTGCGCGACCTGTTCGCGCAGTTTGGGGAGGTCACCAGTGCAACGGTTATCCGGGATCGGGAAACCGGCCGGTCAAAGGGTTTCGGCTTCGCCGAGATGCCCAACGATGGGGCGGCCGGCGAAGCGATCAAGGCGATGCATGATACCGAGCTCAAGGGCAGGAAGATCGTCGTCAATGAGGCCCGCCCGAGGGACGAGCGTCCTCGCCCCCGTTTCGGACCGCGTCGCTGAATCCGGGTAATTCGAGCGGGGTGATGCCCCGCCTGCGGATGGCCTCGGATCAAAGCCGGTCTAAGGCAGGGATCGGCTGGCCGCCTGCGGCGGCCGGTCCCTGGGTGGATCGTTTGTCCCAAACAGGGAGGAGTTCCGCTAGGAAGGTGCTGGCGGGGCGCAAGAATAGGACTCTACCGACGAGGCACTGAGTGACCACGGAGTTTCCTGCTTTGCCTTTCTCCCAAGGAGCCAGCGGTCCCCGGGTCGGGCTGTTCGTTACCTGTCTGGTCGATCTCATGCGTCCTTCGGTGGGTCTTGCCACCGTCAAACTGCTGGAGCAGGCGGGCTGTCGGGTCGAGGTTCCGGCGGCACCGGTCTGCTGCGGTCAGCCGGCCTATAACAGCGGCGATTTCGAGCGAGCCCGGGGGATTGCTCGGTCGGTCATCGATGCCTTCGATGGGTTCGATTATCTGGTCGCCCCTTCGGGATCCTGCGCCGGCATGATCAGGGTCCATTATCCCCACCTGTTCGAGGAGTATCCGAACTGGCGAGCGCGGGCGATGGCACTGTCCGCGCGCAGCTTCGAGCTCACCAGCTTTCTCACCGATGTGCTCGGGGTTGAGCAGATTCCTGGCCCCTGCGTAACCCGCCTGACCTACCACGACAGTTGCTCGGGTCTTCGGGAGCTGGGTGTCCGCGCTCAACCTCGCAGGCTGCTCGGGTCCCTGCCTGGGCTCGAGCTGGTGGAGCGGGCGGATGAGGAGGTGTGCTGCGGTTTTGGTGGGCTGTTCTGCGTCAAGTACCCGGAGATCTCGATCAAGATGGTGTCCGACAAGGCGAGCGCGATCGAGGCGAGCGGCGCCGAGCTGCTGGCCGGGGGGGATCTCGGGTGCCTGCTCAACATCGCCGGCAGGCTCAGACGAGGGGGATCCGCGGTGCGGGTGTTTCATGTGGCGGAGGTCCTTGCCGGGATGACAAAGGGTCTGGGCATCGGCGAGGCGCAGGGCTGATGGCGGCGGTGTCTCCTTTCCGCCAGCGGGCGGCCGCGGCGTTGGCCGATCCCACCCTGCAGGCCGCCCTGTCCCGGGCGCAGGATGGCTTCGTCGCCAAACGTGCCCGGGCCCTGGGGGCACTGCCCGAGCTCGAGCGCATGCGCGAGGAGGCGTGCACGCTCAAGGATCACGTCCTGGCCAACCTCGATCGTTACCTGGAGTCCTACGAGGCCCAGGTGATGCGCCGAGGCGGCCAGGTGCACTGGGCGCCAACCCGGGAGGACGCCTGCCGTATCGTCATCGAGATCTGCCAGCGCGCCGGTGCCCGCCTTATCGCCAAGGGAAAGTCGATGGTGAGCGAGGAGATCGGGCTCAACGCTGCCCTGGAGGGGGCGGGGCTCGAGGTGATCGAGACCGACCTCGGCGAGTACATCGTGCAACTGGCCAAGGAGCGGCCCAGCCACATCATTGCTCCGGCGGTGCACAAGACCCGGGAGCAGATCGCCGAGCTGTTCCAGCGCCATCATGGGTACCGCGAGCGCCTGACCGGGGTCGCGGAGTTGGTGGCTGATGCCCGCATGGTCCTGCGTGAGCATTTCTTGAGCGCGGATGTGGGGATCACCGGCGCCAACTTCCTGATCGCCGAAACCGGCAGCAACGTCATCGTAACCAACGAGGGCAACGGCGATCTCACCTGCACCCTGCCGCGGGTGCACATCGTCACCGCGGGGATCGAGAAGGTGGTGCCCACCCTCGAAGATGCCACCGCCCTGATCCGCCTGCTCGGGCGCAGCGCCACCGGGCAGGAGATGACCAGCTACACCACCTTCAGCAGTGGACCCCGCCGTGTGGACGATCGCGACGGTCCGCAGGAGTACCACGTGGTCCTGGTTGACAACGGCCGTTCGGAGATGCTGGGCAACCGTTTTCGGCCCATGCTGCGGTGCATTCGTTGCGGGGCCTGCCTCAACCATTGCCCGATCTATGCGGCGGTGGGGGGACATGCCTACGGTGCGATCTACCCCGGTCCCATGGGCTCGGTCCTCACCCCCATCCTTTTTCCCGGAGGGACGGACGCGGATCTGCCCAACGTCTGCACCCTCAACGGCCGCTGCCAGCAGGTCTGTCCGGTGAAGATACCGCTGCCGGATCTGTTGCGGGAGCACCGGGAGATCCAGTATCAGCGGGGGATTACGCCGCCCCGCCAGCGCTGGGCGCTCGCGCTGTGGGGGGCGTTGGTACGACACCCGCGGCTCTATCAGATCCTCACCCGGTGGGTGGTTGGGGCCCTGGGACTGGCGGGGCATCGCCAGGGCAGTTTCCGCCACTTGCCGTTCCTCGGGAACTGGACCGCCGGTCGCGATTTCCCGGCGCCCCAGGGGCCGACCTTCCAGGCCATCTGGCGCGAGCAGGAGAGGATGCGGCGCACTGGCTGAGGGACGCGACAGCATCCTCGAGCGCGTGCGTGAGGCGCTCGGTCGCCCCGCGCAACCGGATCGCGGGGAGGATGGACTCCAGGGACCCGCACGGCCCAGGGTCTACGCACGGCCTGACTTCGGTGGGGACCCGCTGGATCGGTTTGCGGAGAAACTCACGGCGGCGGCGGGCACCCTGGTTCGGATAGAGGCTGCCGACGGGGTTCCGGCCGCGGTTGCGGCCTACCTCGGTGAGCGGAATTTGCCAGCTCGGATGGCTATAGCACCGGCGCTCAGGGATCTGCCCTGGCCCGAGTCTTGGGAGGTGCGCTTTGGTGCCAGCGCCGGAGGCGATCGGGTCGGGGTCACACCCTGTTTCGCCGCCGTGGCTGAAACCGGGACCTTGGTGCTGCTCTCCGGGCCCGAGACGCCGACTACTTTGAACTTCCTGCCCGATCACCACCTGGTGGTGGTTCGTGCATCGCAGGTGGTGGGGTATCTGGAGGCCGTCTGGGAACGCCTCCGCGACCTCCCGAACGGAGTGCCGCGAACGGTGAATCTGATCACGGGGCCTTCCCGGACCGCAGACGTGGAGCAGACCCTGCAGCTCGGCGCCCATGGCCCGCTGGGGTTACATGTAATCCTGCAGATGCACGGAGGTTGAAGAGTCGGTGCCTGACCAGCGGAATTATGGGGTCTGACCCCATGAATGCGGGGGCGGGCCGGGCCGGGCCGCTGGTACGTAAGGACGTGGTCACCGCCTTCATTCGCTATCAAGGTAAGGTGCTTCTGTTGCGGCGCAGTGACCGGGTGGGCTCCTATCAGGGCCGGTGGGCGGCGGTTAGCGGGTACCTGGAACGGGAGTCGGCCCTCGATCAGGCTTGGGTGGAGATTGCCGAGGAGACCGGAATCCCCGCCGGCTCGTTGCGCCTGATCCGAGAGGGAGAGCCCTTGCAGGTTCCCGCCCCGGAGCGCGAGACCCTCTGGGTGGTCCATCCCTTTCTGTTCGAGCTGGTTTCGCCGGTACCCGAGATCCACCTCGACTGGGAGAGTGCGGAGGCCCGCTGGGTGTATCCCGAGGAAATCCCCTTGCTCGAAGGGGTGCCGCAGCTCGCGGAGGCATGGCAGGGCTGCGCGGCGGGTGAGGATGGATGACGCCGCACTCTCGGTCGCGATGGAGGCGCTGAGAAACGACCGGGTCCGGGGCGCGAGTGAGCTGGCCCGAACGGCGCTGGGCACGGAGGCCCGGGATGCTTCGGATCTTCGCGAGGCACTCACCGAGCGGGCGAACCGACTCCAGCAGGCGCGCCCGAGCATGGCCCCGCTGGTGCGCTTTAGTGCAGCGCTGGTCGGAAGGGTTTGCGGAGTTTCGGGCGGACGACCTTCAGGCGGCCCGCCGCGGCGCGGCCGATCAGGCCGAGGTGCTGTCAGAGTTGTCGCACCGGACGGTGGAGCAGGTTGCAGTGCGCACGGCGGCGGAGGCCCTGGCAAGACCCTCATCACCCACAGGCTGAGCGCGACGGCGGTGGCCGTTCTCCGCAGGCTGGCGGGTCAAGGGGTTCGTGCCATCGTCAGCGAGTCGCAGCCGCTCAACGAGGGGCGTCATCTGGCGGGGATTCGGAGGGGCTCGGGGGCCCACGCGCCTGATCACCGATGCCGAGATTGGCCTCTGCGTGGCCGACGCCGACCTTGCGCTGGTGGGGGCCGACAGCCTGCGTGCGGACGGAAGCCTGGCGAACAAGGTGGGGA
>JAEHCY010000163.1 GCA_016880695.1 Chromatiaceae bacterium
CTACCATCGCGCGCAGGTCTCGGTGGGTGGCGCTGATCACGCGGGCATCGACCGCCAGCTCTTGCGCGGAGCCCACCGGACGAATGGCCTTCTCCTGGATCGCGCGCAGGAGCTTGACCTGGAGCGTTAGGGGGAGCTCCGCGATCTCATCGAGAAACAGTGTCCCCCCATCCGCTGCCCGGAATAGCCCCTCCTTGTCGCTCACCGCGCCGGTGAAGCTGCCTTTGCGATGCCCGAACAGCTCGCTCTCCATCAGATCATGGGGGATGGCCCCACAGTTGACCGGCACGAAGGCGCCCCGGGCGCGGGGTCCCTGGGTGTGGATCAGGCGGGCAGCCAGCTCCTTGCCAGTGCCGGATTCTCCGGTAATGCACACCGGCGCCTGGCTGCGCGAGAGCTTGCGGATCATCTGGCGCACCCGAGCGATGCCTGGGGAGGAGCCAAGGAGCGCATCATCGGTATCGCTTGGCCGCTGAGGTTCGGTCTGCACGCGGCTTAGCCGCAGGGCCGATTCCACCACGCTGCGCAGATTCGGAAGCTTGAGTGGTTTGGCGATGAAGTCGAAGGCACCCGCTTTCATCGCCTCCACCGCAGTTTCCAGGTTGCCGTAGGCGGTGATCACGGCGACCGGGAGGGTCGGTTGTCGGGATGCCGCGAAGCGCACCAGGTCGATGCCGTTCCCATCCGGCAGCCGCATGTCGGTGAGGCAGAGGTCGTAATGCCCATCGGCCAGGAGCTGCTTAGCGCCTCCGAGGTCATAGGCCTTGCTGCACTGGATCTGCATCCGCTCGAGCGTCATCGCCAGCAGGTTAAGGAGGTCTTCCTCGTCGTCGACGATCAGGGCGCGGCCGATCATATCCTGTGCCCCTCGTTAGCCTTTTCGGTGCGGAAGGTGAGACGGAAGCAGGCCCCGCCCTCCGATGGCGGCAGGTGATCAAGTAAGATCCGGTTGGCCTCGCACAGCTCCTTGGCCAGGTACAGGCCGAGGCCGGTGCCGCGGGGGTCGGTGGTAAACAACGGATCGAAGATGTAGGGAGCCACCTCAGGTGCAATACCGGGTCCGTGGTCGATGACATCGATATAAACGGCACCACGCTCGGCATTGCGTTGCACGCGCATTAGGACCGCTGGCGCTTTGGTGCTGTCTCGTCCGTGCTTGTAGGCATTGTCGCACAGGATGCTCAGCACCTGGCGGAGCTGGCGGGGGTCGACCTGAATGGGGGGAAGATCTGGCTCGATCTCCAGCCTGAGCGACGAACCCTCGGGCAGTCGATGGTGGTTGAGCTCCTCCACCAACGGGGGGAGCCAGTCGCCCAAGGCCACCTCCTGGGGGGTTGCCGGATTTCGTTGGGTAAGCTGGAGAATGCTATCGACCAACTCGTTGAGCCGTCTGACATTACGCTCGATGATGCTCAGGAGCTCCGCCGTGGTATCGGACGGGTCGCTAATTTCGCCGAGGAGCTGCCCGGCATGGCTGATCGCGCCCAGCGGATTGCGGATCTCGTGGGCGATACTGGCGGACAGGCGTCCCAGGGAGGTGAGCTTGATCTCCTGGGCGCGCTGCTCGATTTGCGCGTTGTCCTCGAGAAAGACCAGAAGCCCCGAATTTGGGTTCGCACCCAGTGGATCGACGCTCACCCGCACCACAGCGGCACCGGGGAGCGGGCGGTTCAGAAAGGGTGTGGGGACGGGGCGTTCCCGCCAGGTGCGTAGCGCCTGGTCAAGGTCGCGGGCAGTCGACTGCAAGGGCGTCCCAGTGGGCACTGACTGATCTCCCAACAAGCCCTTGGCGGCGTGATTGGCGAGGCGGATGTCGCCCGCGGCGTCGAGCACAAGCAC
>JAEHCY010000021.1 GCA_016880695.1 Chromatiaceae bacterium
CGCCGAAGAAGACCGAGCGCAGTTTGCCGGTGTTGGCGTGGAAGGCGGCGACCAGGTCACCGCGCAGATCCTCCGCGGCGGCGCGCCTCCGGACCCAAGGCCGAACAGTCAGGGCGGAGAGATGGCATATCCCGAAATGCGCGGCGACGGCGAGTGCGATGAGCAGCCCCGCCAGCACCTCTGGGCCATAGCTGACGGTCTTGAGAGCCAGGAGCCACTGGGGTTCGTAGGAGAGGCCCTGCCAGTGCCCACTGCCCAGGCTCCAATAGAGGAAGAAAGCAAACAGCAGGCCAAAGACGATGGCATCGAGCCACAGGGTCCGACGTTGCCACATGCGCCGGGCCTCGGCCAAGATGGGTACGGCCCGCTCGCGAATGTCCTTCGCGGTCTTGTCCAGCGTGCCGACGATGCGATAGGCCCGCTCAACCTCAACCCGGTCGATGCGGGCGTGGATCTCCGCGAGGTCCGCATCGCGTTTGGCCTCGAAACGGCGGCGCAGGGTTTCGTCGGTGATCGGCACACCCGCGGAGGGGCTGTAGATGCTGTAGAAGCGGCCGGCGGTGAGCCCCTTCTCCCCTAGCGCGCGCTGCCAGGCGGCGATCACCTCTTCGGGGTTGTCTTCCCGGGCGGCGGTGTCGATCTGACTCAGTATATAGAGGAATTTATCGGCGTCGGGCCGTTTGATGGTGCGCGCGACCAGGTGCTCGAGGGTGTCCTGCATGGCGCCCGGCTCGGGGTGGCGCGCGTCGAAGAACACCAGCACCAGGTCGGAGAGGTCCATGATGTGGTCGGTGATGCGCAGGGTGGCGTTGCGCTGGGCATCGGCATCGAAACCGGGGGAGTCGATGAGGATCTTGCCGCGCAGGCGCTCGCTGGAACTGGTCCGCAACTGCAGGTAGGAGTCGATACGCCGCCCTTCACCCTTGGCCACCTGCTCGATGTCGCGCGAGATCTGGTAGAAGGGAAAGCGGGGATCGGCGTCGAGCGCTACCCCGGGGATGGCTTGGCCCTTGGTCTCGGGGCTGTAACAGATCACGGTGAAACGGTCGTCCACCGCCTGGTTGCCGGTGCGCTGCAGCTTCTCGCCGAGAAAGTCGTTGATGAACGTGGACTTTCCGGAAGAAAAGGTGCCCAGCACCGAGATCAGCGGCCACCAGGCCACCTGGCTCGCGTAAGAGTCGTCGGGGGAGAGCAGGGCCATACGTTGCGCCACCCGGTCCACCTCGCGGAAGCTCTGGATAGCGCTCAGGAGGATCGGGTTTTCTTGCTCAAGATGGGCGCCCAGGCTGGTAAATCGCTGCTCGGCGGCACTGCTGGCTGGCATGGAGGGATCTCCCTGGTTATTCGGTGGGCGACTTGGGGGTTCCCGGGGCCGCGGGTCCGACAAGGTTCTGCAACAGACACATGGTATCTTCTTCGGGCGCCGCGCGACAGACTTGCCGGCGGGCGCGACAGGGTCTCGACCCGAGGCTATCGTGCGGCACGGCCCCGTCACAGGGCGTCGCCCCGGACCAGGGGTTGTGGCCCCTGGCGCGATCCCCGCTGCTCCAGGCGAGCGCATTAGATCATGCTTATGCTTGCTTCAAAGAAGGCCTTGTGAGACAATAAGTTAGTTTACTGTCGCGGCTTCAATTTTTCCCAACAATCACCCTGGCCCCAGCGTTCCCTGCTGGGTGCACCTTTACCTGAGGATCAAGAAATGCCCGAGCTGTTTTCTGAAGAGTGGATCAAGGGGCTCATGGACCAATGGAACGACGAGCCCGAGCTTTCCGATGCCCTGGCCGAGATCGGATTCAACAGCGTTATCGCCTACGGTTTCGATGGCGAGGATCAGCCGCGGGCCTATTTAAAGGTCGAAAATGGCAAGGCGACGGATGCCGGGGCCTACTCCGGGCAAGCCGTCAATTGGGATCTCCGTGCGAGCGCCGATCAGTGGCTTAAATGGATGGACAAACCGCCGGGCATGATGGGGCTGGGCATGGCCTACACCTCGCGCAAGCTCAAGTTCAAAGTGGGCGACTATTCGGCAATGGTCAAAGACCCGCGCATGGCGGGGCCCTTCATCAAGAGCTTCTCGGTGATGGGCCGGGTGTGATCCGCGGCGGGCTCGCGGTCGGCGTGGTTTCCGGGCAGATGCGGCCGCGGTGAGAGCCGCGGCGAATAACGGACAAAGAAATGCTGATTAAGACACACGTTTTGGCACGAGCCTCGATCTGGGTACTGGCGGGAGCTGTGGGCGGGGTTTCGGCGGCACCCGCGGACATCGGTGAGGCGTTCGTGGTGCAGCAGGCCAAAGGTGCACCCACGGTGTCGGTGGGCGGTACGGTCATCCCCTACAAGGAGGTGACCCTGGCCGCTCAGCTCCCGGGCCGCATCAAGCATCTGGCCGGTATCGAAGGGGATGCCTTCAAGAAGGGCGATCTCCTGGTCTCCCTGGATGATCGGGAGCTGTTGGCCAATCGCCAGTCGATCATCGCCCAGATCGGCAGCGCCGATGCGCAACTGCGCAACGCCGGGGTGCAATACAGTCGCGAGATGTGGTCGCCGCAGTCGCGCAATGCCCCCGGTGGCATGGGAATGCCGAACCTGTTCGACCAGATGTTCACCCGCCCGATGGAGGACTTTGTGGGGGAGCGTTCGCGCGGGGCCGAGCGGGGAGCCGACCTCTACGCCTCGGGTACCCGCATCGCCCAGGCGCAGAACAGCATCTACCAGCTTCAGGCCGAGATCCAGGCCCTGGATGCCAAACTGCGGGATGCGCGCAGCATCGCGCCGTTCGATGGGGTCATCGTCAAGAAATTCATCGAGGCGGGCGATACGGTGCAGCCCGGTCAGCCGTTGCTCAAGTTTGCCGATGTGGAGTATCAGCAGGTTGTGGTAGATGTGCCAGCACGCCTCCGGCCCGGCTTGCAGGAGGGCATGATGCTGCAGGGCGAGCTCGACGTGCAACATCAGCGTGTCCCTCTGCGGGTCGCGCAAATCTTTCCCATGGCCGACCCCCAGCGCCACACCGTGACGGTGAAGTTCGATCTTCCGCAGGGGGTCTCGGAGCCGGGGATGTATGCGAAGGTTCTGATTCCGGATTTCGGTGCCCCAGCCAGGGCGAACCCGGTCATTCCTGCCACGGCGATCCGTTACAACGGCAGTCTGCCCGGCGTCTATGTGCTCGACGACAGCGGCAATCCCCAATTGCGTCTGATCCGCGTCGGCGAGCAGGTCTCTGGTGGTTTCACCACCGTTCTGAGCGGCTTGCGCGCCGGTGAGCGGGTGCTGGCCAATCCTGGCCCGGGTCTGTCGGCGGCATGGGGCACGGCCCCTGCGCCGGCCGCTGCACCCGCGCCCTCGCGCTGATGCATCGCCTGGGCTGCTCGGGCGTTTCGGCTGCGCCTGGCACGCGTTTTGGATGGGTCCCGCCGGCCTTGGTTTGAGTCCATGAGCACTAGCGACACGACCACCCCTGCACACAGCGAAACGAACTACTCCGAGGAGCACCTTGGTCTGGCGGGAAGGACGGCCCGCTTTTTCATCCGCTCGCCGCTCTCACCGTTGTTTTTTATCTCGATGCTCCTGATGGGGTTGCTGGGCCTCCTGATGACGCCCCGCCAGGAGGACCCCCAGATCTCGGTGCCCATGATCGACATCATGGTGCAATACCCTGGCGCCTCGGCGGTCCAGGTCTCGAATCTGGCGATCCAGCCACTGGAACGCATCATGAGCGAGATTCCCGGGATCAAGCATGTCTACTCCGCCTCCCAGCGCGGGCAGGGCATGGTCACGGTGGAGTTCGACGTCGGCGAGCTCATGGGGCCGTCCCTGGTGAAGGTCAACGACAAACTCGCCTCCAACATGGATAAGGTCCCGCCGGGGGTCATGCCGCCCCTGGTGAAGTCGAAGGGTATCGACGATGTTCCCATTGTTACCCTGACACTGTGGTCAAGAGACCTCGACGGCGATGGCCTGCCGGACGTGGATGACGGTCAGCTTCGTCTGTTGGCCCAAGACCTGCTTCAGTCGCTCAAGGAGGTCAAGGATACCGGCAGCGGCTTCATCGTGGGCGGCCGCCGCGAGCAGGTCACCGTCGATGTTTATCCCGAGCGGCTTTCGGGCTACCAGATCAGCCTTGACCAGGTAGCGCAAACCATCAGGACGGCGAATGCCGAGACCCGCGCGGGCGGGGTGGAGTCGAGCGGAAGCCACTTCTCGGTGGTTACGGGCTCGTTTCTGAAGACGGTGGATGACGTCAACCGCCTGGTGGTGGGGACATTCAATGATGTACCCGTCTACGTGCACGATGTGGCGCGGGTCACCCAAGGTCCGGAGGATGCCAAGCAGCTCATCGCCTATTACACGGGCCAGGCGGCGCCCAAGAATCTCAAAGGCGATGGCTCCCCTGCCGTCACCATCGCAATCGCCAAGAAAGAGCTGACCAACGGTGTGACGGTCGCCAATTCCATCATCAACCGGGTGAACGACCTCAGGGGGGAGCTGATCCCGAATAACGTGGAGGTCAGCATCACCCGTAACTACGGCGAAACCGCCAACGACAAGGTCAACGAGTTGATCTTCAAGCTCTTCATCGCCACGGCGTTCGTGTTCGTGCTGGTGTTCCTGGCGTTCCGGGCCCTGCGACCGGCCATCGTGGTCATGCTGGTGATTCCCGTGGTGCTGTTGATGACGGTGTTCGTGGCCTGGGTGACCTCCTACACCATCGACCGCGTCAGCCTGTTCGCCCTCATCTTCTCTATCGGGATACTGGTAGACGATGCCATCGTGGTGGTGGAGAACATGTATCGGCGCTGGCTGGAAGAGGGCCGCACGGATGTGGACACCGCGGTGGACGCGGTGCGCGAGGTGGGGAACCCCACCATTCTCGCAACCTTCACGGTGATTGCCGCCCTGCTCCCCATGGGCTTTGTCAGCGGCATGATGGGCCCCTACATGCGGCCCATCCCGGCGCTTGGCTCGGTGGCGATGTTCATCTCGCTGTTCGCCGCCTTTGTGTTCACGCCGTACCTGGCCATCTCCAAGTGGCTGCGCCCCACCATGGGTTACCTGCAGGTGGCGGAGAAGCGCGAGCACAAGGAGGCCGAGCAGCTGGAGAAGCTATTTCGCCGCATTCTGACCCCACTGATTGAGCACAAGGGCAAGCGGTTTCTCTTCCGCGCCCTTATGTGGGGCGCCTTCCTTTTCACCCTGTCGTTCTTCTATTTCAAATGGGTAGCGGTGAAGATGCTGCCCCTGGACAACAAGCCCGAGTTCTCGGTGGTGCTGGACATGCCAGAGGGTAGCGCGCTACCGGTGACGGCCAATCTGACCCACCGCATCGCCGAGAAGCTGCGCGAGCTGCCTGAGGTCACCGCGATTCAGCTCTACGCCGGCACCGCACGGCCTTTCGATTTCAACGGCATGGTGCGGCATTACTACCTGCGCGGAGAGCCTTGGCAGGGCGAGCTGCAGGTTCAGCTACTGCACAAGACCAAACGCAAGCGCAGCAGCCACGAGATCGCCGTGGATGCGCGCCAGATGCTGCAGAAGCTTATTCAGGGTACCGGCGCGAAGGTCGCGGTGGTGGAGATGCCCCCCGGACCGCCGGTGCTGCAGTCAGTCGTGGCCGAGATCCATGGTCCCACCGCCGATGTCCGGCGCCAGTTCACTCGCGACATGACGGAGCTTTTCGCGCGCGCGGAAAGCACTCGGGATGTGGACAACTATCTGCGCGATCCCTACGACTACTGGCGTTTCGACGTCGACACCGAGAAGGCGGTGCGCCGCGGGATCTCGGTGGACGCGATCAACCGCAACCTGGGCATGGCCCTGGGTGGTGCCGCGATCGGGGATGTCAAGCAGCGGTCGGGACACGAGCCGGTCAACATCATGATCCAGGTCCCGCTCGGGGAGCGCTCCGAGGTGGATCGTTTGGGCGATCTTCCCATCCAGTCCGGCCCCGGCGTAACGGTACCCCTGCGCGAGCTCGGCCGCTTCGAGAAGGTGGCGGAGGAGGACATCGTCTATCACAAGGATCTGCGGCCCGTCGAGTATGTGGTTGCCGACGTGGGTGGTCGCCTGGCGGCCCCGGTGTACGCGATGTTCCAGGTCGAGGATGTGGTCGCCGAGACCCAGTACCGCGCGCCCGACGGGGTGGTCCCCAGCTCGCACTGGATTGGCCCGCCGGCCGACGATCGGGTGTCTTCCTGGGAGTGGACCGGCGAGTGGACCGTTACCTACGAGACCTTCCGCGACATGGGGGCAGCCTTCGCGGTGGCGCTGGTGCTCATCTACATCCTGGTGGTGTGGGAGTTCGGCAACTTCCGCATCCCCGCGCTGATCATGGCACCCATTCCCCTGACCCTGCTCGGGATTATCCCGATGCACGCGGTGATGGGTGCTGAGTTCACGGCGACTTCCATGATCGGCTGGATTGCGTTGGCCGGCATCATCGTGCGCAACTCCATTCTGCTGGTGGATTTCTCCATCCACGAGGTGCAGAAGGGGGTTCCGGTGGCGGAATCGGTGATTCGTGCCTGCAAGACAAGAACGCGGCCCATCCTCATCACCGCCCTCGCACTGGTCGCGGGCTCGAGCGTCATCTTTACCGACCCGATCTTTCAGGGTATGGCGATCTCGTTGGCGTCCGGCGTGCTGGTCTCCACGATCCTTACCCTGGTCGTCATACCGCTGGGTTGCGTCGAGGCTTCGAAAGATCTCTGTGAAGTGGCGGCTGCAACCGCGCCCGTCGGATCCACCGTCCCCTGCTCGCTCGAGAAACCCCAGGCGAAGGCCAAACGCAGTCGGCCAACCGCCATTGCCGTCTGGGGTAAGCTCGTGGAGGTCGTGACCCTGGTCTTCTATGGGGTGCGTGGGATCTTCCTGCTCCTCTCGGATCTCATCAAGAAGCGGCGATCCGGGGGCAAGAGGGTGGCGGCTGTTAAGGTGAAGGACCGCACCGGGTCCGTCCCTGCGTCCACGCCTGTCCAGAGTGCAGCGCCCGGCGCCGCGAGGGTGGCAAGCGCAACTTCGGCGGCGCCGAGTGCCCCCGAAGCCGCGGCACCGATCGTACCGAATGAAACTCCAGCGGCGGCAGCGGTTCATCCAGTGCAGACCAAGGTCGCGACGGAGCCGCTACCGAGCATCGTTGCGGTTGCCCAGATGCCGCCACCGAGCGCCGAGATTCCGCCAACCGATACAGCGTTCGGCCTGACCAAGCCCGCAGTGGCGTCGCTGCAGGTCGAGTCGATGGTCGTGAGCGAGGCCAAACGGGGCTCCGAGCCGCAGCCGCCCGTGACGGCGGCAGCCGCGGCCACCGCCACCGCGCGCGTGGTGCCCATGCTCGCTGCAGATCGGCTAGCGGGTCCGGAAAAGCCCGCGGAGACTGACGGCACCGAGCCTGATCGACCGGCGAGCAGCAGCCTAGTGCGCGGGGAACAGCAGCCGCCCGGGAAGCCGGCCAGTAGGTCCGGCGCAGAAGTGGCCCCCCCGGGAGAGCCTCGCACCCTAACAGGGCGGAAGAGCGTTCCGGTGCCGCCACCGAGTAGACCTCTGGTGCAGAAAGCGCCGGTAACCGCGGCAAAGGCAGCACCACCAAAGCCCGCCACCACCGCTTCGGCAGCCGCGCAGAAAAAGGCCCCGCGCCGCGGCATTCGACTCAAGGTGGACGCCGATTCCGACGAAGAGCTCGAGTCGAATTGAAACCAACCGATGTCGCTATGGCCTTATAATGGAGATGAGATTGGGGGGTGTTAGCGGGCGGACTCCAGACCCTTCCCCCAAACTGGGTTAATCGGGGGGTTAATCGGGATCGCGCAAGGGTCTTCACCGTCGGAGGCGTTCCGTTGGAAGCCAAAGCGGGACACTCCAAGGACATCACCAGGCGAGGGGTGAACATGAAGCCGAGAATGTTGCTCGCGGGGTCCGCGGTGGTTGGGTTGCTCTGCCTGTCACTACTCGCGTGCAAGGGCCAGGACCCCGCGCCAAAGCCACGGCAGATGGATCGACCCGTCGGCATGCCGCGGGAGCGCGCGCCGACAAGCACGCTACCCGCCCGACAAACCTCTCCGCCACAGGGAATGGTGGCGCGGGACCCTTATCGTCCTTGGCAGCCGGAAGGGCAACCCCGATCGACATCGCCTGGCCACTTCGAGCAGTTGCCCACGGGCGGTTATCGTGCTTATGAGCCGCCGCGTAGGGGCGGGCCTTCGACCTATCAGGGTTATCGCTTTCGCCCGCCGGACTCAGGTGATCGGGAAGGCCGCACGGCGTCCAAGGAAGGCGTGGGGGATCGGGATGGCCGCCCAAGTTACGGTCGGGAGCCCCCTTGGGACGAGGAGCCGTGGATGCGCGCAGATGCCTATGGAGCAAGGTCGGAGCGCTTCCGACCGCCTTCGGAGCGGGAGCGGGACCGCTGGAGTCCAGGACCGGGCTCACCCTATGGCGGGCAGCCTTACGGCGATCCGTTCTCTCCGATGCCCTTTCTTCCTCAGGACGCCTACGGATTCCAACCAGGGGGCTGGTAGGTCGGCCGGCGCAAAACGCCCTATGGGGAATCGTCGCCCGAGCCCTGCCGGCGGTAAAGCCACTGAGGCTATGAACTCAGTAGGGATACGCCCTGGCAGCAGCTCTCGGGGCCATCCCGTACAAAAGTTAGTTGGATCAATTCTAAGTGCTTGGAGGGTGTTTTCTCATGAGAGATCAACTGATTCCTGTGGTTGGCGCATTGGCGGGCGGAATGCTCCTGAGCCTGGCCCAGGCGCAGCCCAGCGGGGTCCAGTTCTCGGCTGAAACCGTACAAACGGGACCGAAAGGGCCGGTTTCGACGGGCAAGATGTACGTCGGTAAGAACCGCATGCGCACCGAGGCCGAGCAGCAGGGGCGTCAGTTCGTACGCATCACCGATGAAGACAAACAGGTTGAATGGATCCTGTTTCCCGACCAGCGCTCCTACATGGAACGCCGCGCCCCACCGGGAACACCGAAGAAGGCGGATCGATCCGCGTCAGATACCAACCCCTGTGCCGTCGGCATGACAGGGATGCAGTGCACCAAACTGGGGACCGAGACCCTGGCGGGCCGCAAGGCGGATAAATGGGAGATTACCCTTTCCCACCAGGGACAAACAATGAAGACCATCCAGTGGATTGACGCGGAGCGCGGCGTGCCGCTGCGTCAGGAGATGGGGGGAGGTCAGACCATGGAGCTTAAGTTTGTGGGTCAGGAGACGCTCGATGGGCGCAAGGTCGAGAAATGGGAGGTGTTGGCCACGACACCGAATCAAGCGCCCTCGAAGAGCTACCAGTGGTACGACCCGGAACTGCGGCTGGCGGTTCGGCAGGACCTACCCGGCGGCTACGTCAGTGAGTTCAAGAATATTCGGGTGGGTAACCAACCGGAGTCGCTGTTTGTCATTCCTGCCGGATACACCCGCGTCGAGCAGCCTGCGGGTCCCACCGGGGGGGCGCCGCAAGGGGCAGCCCCAGGGGCACCCTCTGGGGGTGGACAGCAGCAACCGCCGCCGGCCGGGATGCGATAGGCACCGGACGTCGGGCGGCGGGGCTTGCCCCGCACGCAGCAGGTTTTTACAGTGCGATTGAGGGCGC
>JAEHCY010000164.1 GCA_016880695.1 Chromatiaceae bacterium
AGCCCCCGCGCCGCATCCAAGCCCCCCATCACCGGCATGCGGATGTCGAGCAGAACCAGGTCCACCGCTTCCTTCTCGCAGCGGCGCAGCACCTCGGCGCCGTCTGCCGCCTCGCCGACCACCTGGAAGGGCTCGCCGAGCTCCCGCACCAGGCGGCTCAAGCGCGCGCGGGCCAGGGGCTCATCGTCCACCACCAGGATCTTCATAGGGGACGCCAGGGGTAGGGCAGCACCAGCCGAACCTGGAAGTCGCCCTCGATGCGGCCCTCGCTGAGGCTGGCCGCTCCGGGAAACATGGCCTCGAGACGCTGGCGCACGTTATCCACCGCCAACCGATTGCCTGAGCGGTGCGCATCCTCGGCCTGATCGGGCAGGGGATTGCGGATACCGAGGTTGATGCGGCCGCGGCGGTAACGTCCGGTGATGCGGACCAGTCCGCCCGCGGCACTGGGCTCGATGCCGTGGTAGACCGCGTTCTCCAGGAGGGGCTGCAGCACCAAGATTGGCAGCGGTGCCTGCTGGGGCAGCTCTTCTAGGTCCCAGTCCACCCGCAGCCGCCCACCCAAGCGCTGGGATTCGATGGCCAGATAACGGCGCCCAAGCTCGATCTCCCGACCCAGGGTGGAACGCTGCTCCGTCCCCGCCAGGCTGGCGCGGAATAGGTCCGCCAGGTCCTCCACCAGCTCCTCTGCCAGGGCAGGATCCGAGCGGGTCAGCCCAGCGATGGTGTTCATGCTGTTGAATAGGAAATGGGGCCGAATCCGCGCCTGCAGGGCCTCGAAGCGCGCAGCCGACTCCGCCACCACCTGCTGCTTCCATTGGTGGTGCAAATAGAGGTAGCGCAACAGGAGCGCCCCGACGATGCCGCTCACCCCAAGGGTGCGCGCCACTAGCGCGCCACCCCCGACCGGGGCGGCGCTCCAGTCGGATACCGGTACCAGCGCGGTGGCGGCCAGGGCCACCGCTGCGGCCACCCCCTGGATGAGCAGCCAGGCCACCACCCCTTCCAGCCGGCGACCCAACCCCTGCAGCCAGGGTCGCAGCAGGCACAGCATGGCCGCGCTACCGAGCGCGATCCACTGCACGTAGAGGGAGAGCAGGCTAAGGCGCTGCCACAGCTCCGCCCAGGAGCCCGCGGCGCCGAGCACCAGCACCAGGGCCAGGAGCTCGGCGGACACCACTACAGCGAAAACCAGCCCCACCCGGCAGAAACTCGGCAGAAAGCCCGTTGCCAGCCCCTCCGCTGTCCGCCCATGCGGCCCTTCTCCCATCAACCTCGGTGCCTGATCCATGCGGATATAATAGGCAAGTTTTTGGCTTTGCCCCTCCTGCCGCATGACTGACGAGACCCTCATCGAAAAACCCTGGGCCGGCCGCTTCAACGAGCCCACCGACGCCTTCGTCGAGGCCTTCACCGCCTCGGTGGACTTCGACCGCCGTCTCTATCGCTATGACATCGAGGGCTCTATCGCCCATGCCCGCATGCTTGCGGCCCAGGGCATCCTGACCGCAGCGGAGGTCGAGGCCATTGTCGAGGGTCTCAGTCGCATCCGCGAGCGCATCGAGGCCGGGGAGTTCCGCTGGTCGGTGGCACTCGAAGATGTGCACATGAACGTGGAATCCGCGCTCACCGAGGCGATCGGCGTAGCGGGCAAGAAGCTCCACACCGGCCGCTCGCGCAACGACCAGGTGGCCACCGACATCCGACTCTATCTGCGCGCGGAGATCGACCAGATTCGCGCCGCTATCCGGCGCCTGCAGGGCGTGCTGCTCGACCTCGCAGAGCGCGAGGCCGACACCCTCATGCCCGGCTTCACCCACCTGCAGGCGGCCCAGCCGATCAGCTTTGGCCATCACCTGATGGCCTGGTTCGAGATGCTGGAGCGGGACTGGGATCGGCTGGGCGACTGTCGCCGGCGGGTCAACGTCATGCCCTTGGGGGCCGCGGCGCTTGCCGGCACCAGCTACCCCATCGACCGGACGCTCACCGCCCGCCTGTTGGGCTTCGACCGGCCGGCGGAGAATTCCCTCGACGCGGTGTCCGATCGGGACTTCGCCATCGAGTTCACCGCTGCCGCGGCCATCCTGATGATGCACCTCTCGCGCTTCAGCGAGGAGCTGATCCTCTGGTCGTCGGTGCAGTTCGGTTTCATCGAGCTCTCCGACCGCTTCTGCACCGGCTCCTCCATCATGCCGCAGAAGAAGAACCCCGACGTCCCCGAGCTGGTGCGCGGCAAGTCCGGGCGCATCTTCGGCCACCTGATGGGCCTGCTGACCCTGATGAAGGGCCAGCCGCTGGCCTACAACAAGGACAACCAGGAGGACAAGGAGCCACTGTTCGACACCATCGACACCGTGTCTGATTCCCTGCGCGCCTTCGCCGACATGGTGCCGGCTATCAGGCCCAAAGCCGAGGTCATGCGCGAAGCGGCCCGGCGCGGGTTCTCTACCGCCACAGACCTGGCGGACTATCTGGTGCGGTTGGGGCTGCCCTTTCGCGACGCCCATGAAGTGGTGGGCAAGGCAGTTGCCCACGGCATTGCCAGCGGCAAGGACCTGGCGGAAATGCCACTGACGACGCTGCAGGGTTTCTGCGG
>JAEHCY010000165.1 GCA_016880695.1 Chromatiaceae bacterium
CCAGTCGGTCCTGAGTGGTTCAGCAGCCCACCGCTTTCGTTCGCGGCCCCACCCGGGCCGGCTTTTTCCCGGCGCTTCTTGATCACCCCCTCGTACAACTCGATCACTGAGGTAACCGTATTCTTCCATCGGAATTGGCGCGCACGCTCGCGGCCGAGATCCGCGAGCTTCTTCTGGGTAACATGATCCCGCAGTGCCGCCCCGAGCGTTCGCGCGATGGCCAGAGTGTCGCGAGGATCGAAAAAGAATGCTGCGTCGCCCGCTACTTCACGGAAAACAGGGATGTCGGAACAGGCAACTGAGGCACCGCAGGCCATTGCTTCCAGAACGGGTAGTCCGAATCCTTCGTGGAGCGAGGGAACAACGACAAACGAACGACGGTATAGCGCCGCCAAGGCATCGTCGCTGACGTGATAAAGGAACCGCAACCACTCCGGCGGTTGGTCCCATCCCATTCGTCCAGCGAGGCGGAGGCTCATCTGCTCATACCCCCACTCCCGCGCCCCGACCATCGTCAGACGAACCGGAAGGAATCGCCGCAGCATCGACACGGATTCCACCAGTCGCTCGAGGTTCTTGTTCTCGCCGGCTCCACCAACCGTCAGCAACTCAAAGGCAACGGCGTCTCGCCCGTCGGACACCCACTCAGATGGTTCGGTTGTTTCCTCGTAAAACCGCTCTGACACCCCCGGCGGGATGACGTGAACCACCTGCTCGCTGAAACCTGCTTTGTCGATAAGATCCCGGCGCGTCGCCGCGGATACGGCGATGAGCACCGCACGCGTTGATCGTAAGCCGTCCAGCGCACGCCGTGTCATCGCAAGCGTCTCGAGTTTGCTGGGTGGGTCCGCGAGCGGTGCGATGTCGTGTACCGTAGCAACTATGCTTGCTGCGCTCGTTCGCACAGTGAAGCGCGTGAGCGAATGCAGGATATCGACTGGTCCGCAGATCTCAACCGGGTCGGGAGGATCGAGTGCGTGATCCAAGTAAGCGTCGCCGGGCGGCAAGACAAACGACACTGGGAATAGCCGCAGATCATTGTCGCCAAGCCCTCGCGATTGGGCCGCCGCGAGCAGCAGGTTGCTAAGCTCATGTCCTGCGGGTACATCTGGCAATAAAATGCGCAGGCGCGGGCACCGCGGGTGCAGCACCAGCGCACTGAGAAACTCCGACGCATAGCGCCCCCAACCGCGGCCTCGCGAAACCGGGAGCCGTGCATCGATCCCCACGACAAACCTATGCTCAGGCATCGACTATCACCCCCTCGCCGCGGCTCAGACGCTTCAACAAATGATTCAAGGAACCTCTCGGATCAAACTGAAATCTGGTCGCATTTTCGACCGAAACGTCACTAGCAAGCGGCGACCCAATAAAGCGAACGGGGTTTGACGCTTGTCGCCACAGGAGTTCAGGCATTGCGCAGCAAAACTGCGGCTCGCATGGTTTTCCCTATTCCGGGGAGCATGACGCTTTACTGCTGCTGAAGATGCGTCGGCCGCTTAGCCGCCGATCTTCAATTGCTCCGGCGTGAGCAGCAGAAACCGGGCGAAGCGGCCTTCTGAGCGGCTGCCGTCGTCGCTGACGATGAGGATGTGGTCGCGGCCCTGGATCACCGCCGCGGTAACCCCCTCGGCGTGCTCGAATCCGGGCAGTCCGTCCGCACTAACAGGGCGCGGCGCATCCTGCGGCCGCCCGCTCCAGAACCAGAGCCCAAACTGCACCTCCTCCTTGGCCACCGGCCCGCTCAAGAGGAGATAGCCGCCGAGTGCCTGAACGTACGCCATACCGCGCAGGCCGTGGCCACCGAGATCGAGGCTGGCGAGCTCTGGGGCGATTCGCGGTGCCTCGGCGCGCTCGAACAGGCCCTGGGGGTTATCGAGGTAGGCAATGACGGCGCGGCGCGCCTGCAGGGGACTACGGAAACCGATCATCAGCCGGTTCTGATCGGCACTGAACTCCAGGGCCTCGATGCTGAGCCCGCCGGCGTTCTTCACATCAAGCACCGCCGCCGCCTCGGCCAGCAGGGGATGTGCCTCTGCTAATGCCTGCCTGAGTCCGCCGTACACCTGAGCTGCTTGGACGTGGTTGCCCTCGATGCAAAAGCGAATGAGCTTCTCCCGGGACTTTTTCACCTCGCCCGCGTCGGTGCGGGAATGGGAGGTGATGGCATAGACATAGCCCGCGCGATCGAGGGCTGCGCCTTCGAGGTCGTCGAGCTTGCGCAGGTCTTCGAAGGGATCGTTCCAGCTCCACCAGTGCTTGTCGGGCACCCGCAGGGGCTCGCTGGTTACGCCGCCATCGGGTTGCAGTTCGAACAGGCTGAGGGGGCTTTCCTTCTCGTCCTCCACCACAAGGAAGCGGCCATCGGGAAGCTGCTGGACAGCGGATGGCTCGTAGAGGCCGGTCAGGGTGCGGAATACGGGGCGTTCAGCGGCGGACACTGTGTTGATCTCCAGTGCTGCAAACAGGCACACAAGCGAGAGGCTCGCAGTCAACCCTAGGCTGCGATGATAACCCCTCCGCGGTCCCGCCGCCCTGCCGCGCACGCGTGCCCGTACCCACGCAGCCGGTGCTTGGCCGGACGGCGGGAGCCTTCGTCTTTCCTGTTCAACCGAGCACCCGATCAGGATGGATCGCAGCCATAGACCGAGCCCCGGGCGGGGATTGCTTCGTGCCGGCGAGCCCGGGGGATCCAGAGCCCATGGAGGGGTTGTCGTCCACCTCCCCGCATTCTGTTGATTCCGGCAATCCCTGCCGGATTGATATATCGCGCCGAGGCAACATGACTGACCACCCGAATGGGCATTTGCGGTCGCAGGGCACCTTCAACCAGGCTCAACGCCGCGCCGACGGGACCGCCGCGGGTCAGTTGTTCTGGATCACGATGCTCGGGAACTTGGCCGCGTAGTCCTTGGCCTGCAGCGACAGCTTGGCCGCCGTCTTGCGGGCGATCTCCCGATAGATCTGGGCAATGCGGGACTCGGGCTCGGCCACCACTGTGGGCTTGCCGCTGTCGGTCTCCTCGCGGATACGGATGTCGAGGGGCAGTTGACCCAGCAGGTCCACGTGGTGCTGATCCGCCATGCGTTGGCCACCCCCTTCGCCGAAGATGGGCTCCTCGTGACCACAGTTGGAGCAGATGTGGATGCTCATGTTCTCCACGATACCGAGCACCGGGACCTCCACCTTCTCGAACATCTTGAGCCCCTTGCGGGCATCGAGCAGTGCGATGTCCTGGGGGGTGGTAACGATCACAGCGCCGGAGACCGGAACCTTCTGGGCCAGGGTCAACTGGGTGTCGCCGGTGCCGGGGGGAAGATCCACCACCAGGTAGTCGAGGTCGGACCAGTTGGTGTCCTTGAGCAGTTGCTCCAGCGCCTGGGTGACCATGGGTCCGCGCCAGATCATCGGGGTTTCCTCGTCGATCAGGAAGCCAATGGACATGGCCTGCAGGTGGTAGCTGTGCATAGGCTCGAGGGTGTTGCCATCGATCGACTCGGGCTTGCCGGTGATGCCGAGCATCCGGGGCTGGGAGGGACCGTAGATGTCCGCGTCCAGCAGTCCCACCTTGGCGCCTTCGGCGGACAGGGCCAGGGCCAGATTCACCGCGGTGGTGGATTTGCCCACCCCTCCCTTGCCAGAGGCCACGGCGATGATGTTCTTGACGTTGTCGATGGGCTTCAGCGAC
>JAEHCY010000166.1 GCA_016880695.1 Chromatiaceae bacterium
CATCCTACGGCCTTCCCCGAGCCCGGGCAATTTGCGCGGCCCCTTGTCTAGGGGTTGGCTGGGGAACAGCAGAGAGCGTCGCGTCATGGGGAGCAGTCTAGTGCCAGACAGTGCCCCGTGCCGGCCGGCCGGCGGCGATACCTGCCGGGGTGCCCGGTCTATAGACGCGCTCGCTCCAGACTGGCGGTTAGTGGCTGGTGCCCTCGGAGCGGTTGATCTTGTTATAGAGGTTGTATTTGCCCACCGGCTTTTTCGCCGGGATGCGCTTAATCTCCCGGAGGGTCCGGGCGTCGTAGACGATGATGGCCCCGTCGTTCTCCCACAGGCTCGCCAACGCGTACTTGCCATAGCGGTCGAACTCGACATGGGCCAGGGTCTTGCCCGGCTCGACCCTCACCTCCCCGGCCTGCTCCAGGGTCTGCTTGTCGATCACCTGCAGCACGTTCTTGTTCTGGGGACTCATCATGGAGTCGACCCAAGCGTAGGGCGTGTTCTCGTGGCTCCGCATGAAGAAGCCCGGCCCCAGGGTGGGGATCGCTTTGACGACCTGCCAGTCCTTGATGTCGATCACCGACACCACACCCTCCTTGAGGTTGGGTGTGGCCATCACCCGGCGCCCCTGCCAATTCCAACTGATGCCGCTGCCCAGATGCGGCATGCCCGGCAGGTCGAGGCTGGCGATCTTCTTGCGCACATCCAGATTGACCACCTGACCCTTGCCCCCCTCGCGCGAGGCGCCGATCAGCTCTGAGTAGTCCTGGGTGAAAAAGAAATCGTCGAGCACCTCGGCCAAAGAGGTGCGGCGCGGGTTGAGGAAGCCCGGGATGAAGGTGCCTTCCTTGTACTGGAAGTCGTGGATCACCCCCGCGGTGATGCTCTCGGCCTTGGGGTCGTAGCTGATCTCCCACACCTCAGGCACGTCCTTCAACGCGGCGACGAAGCTCTTGCGCGGCGCCGCGTCGTAGACCGCCGAGACCCGCGAGCTCTTGTTGCCCTCCTTGTCCGTGACCGGGTGCAGCTTGAGCAGGTTGAGATCGGCATCCAGGAGCACCAGGGTGTGGGGCAGATAGTTGGCCACGGCCACGTACTTGCCGTCGGCGGACACGGCGAGGTTGCGGGTGTTGATGCCAGCGCGCACCTCGGTCACCGTCTTGAGGTTCCAGATGTCGAACTTGCTCACCCAGCCGTCGCGGGAGGCGAAGAACACGTAGCGACCGTCGGGCGTGAACTTGGGCCCGCCGTGGAGGGCATAGCGCGAGGGGAAGCGGTGGATGCGCTCCAGCTTGTCGCCATCGAGGATGGAGACCTGCTGATCGCCCGCCTCCACCACCACAAACAGATTCATCATGTCGGCGGAGAAGCTGGGGGTGTCGGGCAGCTCACCGGGCTTCACGTGCACCAGGCGCGAGGCCGTGATCTGCTCTGCCGTCCAGTCGGGGCGCGGCGTGACCGGGGTGTAGATCCAGTCGGTCAGGCTCTGGATGTCCTCCGCCGCGAGCTTGGCACCGAAGCCCTCCATCTGGGTGGCGGGCCGGCCATCGCGGATCACCTTCAGCGCCTCGGGTTTCTTCAGCCGCTCCAGGTTCTCGGGTAGCAGCGCCGGGCCCATCAGACCCAGGCGATCCGGGCCATGACAGGCGGCACACTGCTGTCGGTAAAGCTCGGCCGGATCGGCGGCCTCCAGCCGCGGTGCCACCGCGAGTAGCCCGAAGGCCGCCACCAGCAGGCCCAGCCAGCGCCGCGGCGCGGTTGCAGAGCGAGATGCATACGGTCCCCCCGGCACGGCGGGGCAGGCCGGCGGCAAGTCCATCCGTCCGGTGACAGGGATCGGGGTTCTCATGGCGCGACGAGCTCCTCTAACTCAGCGAGATGACGAAAGTGCGTTGGGCCTGGCACGGCCAAAGAAGGACCGGTTCGGGCACGCTCGCCCACCGGCGGGGACATCCGTCCGTCGGTTGCCGAGGGTTGGTCGGTTAGCCGACACCGAAAGAGGCGTGAATGCCGGTTTGCGCAGGGGCAAGCTGGGCGGTTCTGGCCGCGCCGAATCATCTGAGCGAAAACGTTCGGCACAATGGGGCGACCGCGGTAGGGCA
>JAEHCY010000167.1 GCA_016880695.1 Chromatiaceae bacterium
GACCGGCGACGGATTGCTCGGTGGGGTCGCACTGTTCGCCTTGAGCCTCGGCATGGGGGCGCCCCTGGTCGCCATTGGCACCTCCGCCGGCAAGCTGCTGCCACGGGCCGGAACCTGGATGGAGGCGATCAAGGCCGTTTTTGGCGTGCTCTTGCTCGCGGTGGCCATCGTGTTGCTCGAGCGGATCCTGCCACCAGCCGTCGCCATGCTGCTCTGGGGCCTACTGCTGATCTGTGCCGGCATCTACCTGGGGGCCATCCAGCCCCTTCCCCACGAGGCCAACGGGTGGCAGAAGCTCTGGAAGGGACTCGGGTTCGCCCTCCTGATCTACGGTGGATTGATGCTCCTGGGAGCGGCGGCAGGCGGGCGGGACACGGTGCAGCCTCTGCGGGGTCTCAGCTTTGGCGGTGCGGGGGGCGAGGCCCACATCAGCTTTCGCCGCATCAAGACCGTCGCCGACCTGGAGCGCGTGCTCGCATCCGCGCGGTCCGCCGGCAAGCCCGTGATGCTCGATTTCTATGCCGACTGGTGTGTCTCCTGCAAGGAGATGGAACGCTACACCTTCACCGACCCCAAGGTGATCGCGGCCCTAAGTGGCTTCATCCTGCTGCAGGCGGATGTCACCGGCAACGACAACGAGGATCAGGCACTGATGCGGGACCATTTCGGCATCCCAGGGCCACCGGCCATTCTGTTCTTCGGGGCCGACGGTGAAGAACGCCGCCCCCTGCGGGTAGTGGGCTTCATGGCGGCGGAACCCTTTGCCGCGCAGGTGCGGAGAGTGACAGGGTGAAGTTCAAAGCAGTGGTCGGGGTAACGCTCCTCGCCGGTGCCCTCGGCATGGGCTGGGCCCTGTTCGGACAGCGGTGGGTGGATCAAGCGGGGCAGATACCGTTCCTCGGAAAGATCGGGGAGCACACTCGCAAGCATCTGCCCGATCTCCGCCTTCCCGAGCTCTCGGGCCGCGAGTTCGGCGGGGAGCTCAAGGGACAGGTGGTCGTACTCAACTTCTGGGCCACCTGGTGCGGTCCCTGCCGCGAAGAGATCCCGATGTTCAACGCCGTCCAGGAGGCTCACGGCAAGTCGGGGCTACAGTTCGTCGGCATCGCGATCGACGACGCCACGGCGGTGGAGGCTTTCGTCAAGACCACCCGCATCCACTATCCGGTGTTAATCGGCGGCGTTGATGCCATCGAGACGTCGCGCCAACTGGGCAACCGACTGCAGGGTCTTCCCTTCACCGCGATCTTCGACCGCAACGGCAACCTGATCTATGCCCAAACCGGGCCATTGACGCGAAGCCTGCTTGAGGAGCGCATTACCCCACTGCTCTAGCGGCACGCCGCCAACGGAGACGATTGGGTGGCGATCCGCCTCCGATCTGGACAGAACCCCAAAGAATTAGGACAATTAAGAGTTTGCCGGGCCGCTTTACCGTGCGCCCGTGCCTTAGTGCTCCGCGACGGATTTTCGGTGCCCGGAGGACGGTGTTACACGTGGGCCCGTAGCAGCTGCTCGGTCCGGTGGCGGTTGGGAAGGACATAGGGGCGACAGATGACCACGATCCTGGTCGTGAATGGACCCAATCTCAATCTTCTGGGAACCCGGGAGCCCGACCGCTATGGAACCGACACCCTCACGACGATCCACCAGCGACTCGCGGGCCTGGCCAGCAGCTTGGGACACGCGCTGGAGTTTTTCCAGAGCAATGCCGAGCATGAGCTCATCGCGCGCATCCAAGGCGCACCCGCTGCGGGGGTGGACTTCATTCTGTTCAACCCGGCCGCCTTCACGCACACGAGCGTGGCCCTGCGCGATGCCCTGCTGGCAGTCGGCATCCCGTTCATTGAGGTGCACCTCTCCAACGTGTTCGCACGCGAGCCCTTCCGCGCCCATTCCTATTTTTCCGACATTGCGGTGGGGGTGATCAGCGGCCTTGGGGCGGAGGGCTACGAGCTTGCCCTGCGCGCTGCCATCACCCGCACCCAATCCAAGCAACCGATTCAGGAAAGCTGACCATGGACATCCGCAAAGTCAAGAAATTGATCGAGCTCCTCGACCAATCAAATGTCGCCGAGATCGAGATCCACGAAGGCGAGGAGTCTGTACGCATCAGTCGCCAGAGCTCCACCGGCACCCCGCTGGTGATGCCCTCCCATCTCATGATGGGCCAACTGCCGGCACAGGCGATGCCGGCGGCGGCCGCCAAGACCGAGGAGTTTGCCGAGTCTACCGAGCCTCCGGGCCACATCGTGCGCGCGCCCATGGTGGGCACGGTCTACCGGGCGCCTTCCCCAGGCAGCAAGCCCTTCGTCGAGGAAGGCCAGGCAGTCAAGGTCGGCGATACCCTGTGTATCATCGAGGCGATGAAGATCCTTAACCAGATCGAGTCGGACATGGGCGGGACGCTCAAGAAGATCCTGGTCGAAAACGGGCAGCCGGTGGAATACAACCAGCCCCTGTTCGTCATCGAATAGGCCCGATCCTCCGCCGCTTGAGCCCTTATTCGCCATGATCGACAAACTGCTCATCGCCAATCGCGGCGAGATCGCCCTGCGCATCCTGCGGGCCTGCCGCGAGCTCGGTATCCGCACGGTGGCCGTGCATTCCGACGTCGACCGAGAGCTCAAGCACGTGCTGCTCGCCGACGAATCGGTGTGCATCGGGCCCGCCCGCGCCAGCGAGAGCTACCTCCACATCCCGGCCATCATCAGCGCCGCCGAAGTCACCGATACCGTCGCCATCCACCCCGGTTACGGCTTCCTGTCCGAGAACGCGGACTTTGCCGAGCGGGTGGAGAGCAGCGGGTTCATCTTTGTGGGTCCCCGCCCGGAGACCATTCGCCTGATGGGCGACAAGGTCTCGGCCATCGCCACCATGAAGGAGGCCGGGGTCCCCTGTGTTCCCGGCTCCGACGGCCCCCTCGACGACGACAAGAAGCGCACCCTGGCCCTGGCCAGGGCGATCGGTTATCCCGTGATCATCAAAGCCTCGGGCGGTGGGGGTGGACGCGGCATGCGAGTGGTTCATGCCGAGGCCACCCTGCTGAACGCGATCGCGCTCACAGGCGCGGAGGCCGCCGCCGCCTTCGGCAACGATATGGTTTACATGGAAAAGTACCTCGAGAACCCGCGCCACATCGAGTTTCAGTTGCTGGCCGATCAGTACGGCAATGCCATCCACCTCGGGGAGCGCGACTGCTCAATGCAGCGGCGCCACCAGAAGGTGGTGGAAGAGGCCCCTGCCCCGGAGATCACCGAAAAACAGCGCCAAGAGCTCGGTGCCCGCTGTGTGGAGGCCTGCCGTCAAATCGGTTACCGCGGTGCCGGCACCTTCGAGTTCCTCTACGAGAACGGCCGGTTTTTCTTCATCGAGATGAACACCCGGGTACAGGTGGAGCACCCGGTCACCGAGATGGTCACCGGCGTCGACATCGTCAAGGAGCAGATCCTGATCGCTGCGGGCGAGCAACTGCGCTACCGCCAGGAGGACATTCGCTGGCGTGGACATGCGGTAGAGTGCCGAATCAACGCCGAAGACCCCGAGCGCTTCCTGCCTAGCCCCGGGCGCATCACCGAATTCCACGCCCCTGGGGGACCGGGGATTCGCATGGAAACCCACATCTACAGCGGCTACACCGTCCCCCCCTACTACGATTCCATGATCGGCAAACTAATCGCCCATGGTGAGGACCGCCATGCGGCCATCGCCCGGATGTGCAACGCCCTGCGTGAGACCGTCATCGAAGGCATCAAGACCAACATCCCGCTGCAGCGGCAGATCATGAAGGACGCAGCCTTCCAGGCGGGCGGGTCCAATATCCACTATTTGGAAAAGAAGCTCGGACTCTAGCGCAACGGACGCATGTCCTGGCATCAACTCTCCCTGATTGCAAGCGAGACGGAGGTCGCGGCGGTCGAGCAGGCCCTGGAGGCGCTCGGCGCCCTATCCATCACCCTGGATGATGCGGGCGACCAACCTCAGCTCGAGCCACCGCTAGGCACCACCCCGATCTGGCACCAGACGCGCCTCACCGCGCTATTTCCGGCGCAATGGGATGCCGCTTGGCTTCAGGCGGAGACTGAGCACATCTTGGCGGGAATTGCTCACACCGCCTTGATCGTCGAGCGGCTCGAAGACCGCTGCTGGGAGCGGGCCTGGATGGAGGCATTCCACCCCATGCGCTTCGGCCGGCGGCTTTGGATCTGCCCCCTTGGGCAGGACGCCCCCGATCCAGATGCGGTGGTGCTCAGGCTCGATCCCGGTCTAGCATTCGGTACCGGCCATCACCCGACCACGGCCCTCTGCCTCGAATGGCTCGATGGGGCGGACCTGCGCGGGCGCACCCTCATCGACTACGGCTGCGGCTCCGGGATCTTGGCGCTCGCGGCGCTCAAGCTAGGGGCCAGCCGCGCGGTAGCGGTTGACCATGACCCCCAGGCCCTCGAGGCAACCCTCGCCAACGCCACGAAGAACGGCCTGACGGATCGCATCGAAATTTGCTTGCCCCAGAAGCTGACCGCTGCCCCTGCGGACATCGGCATTGCCAACATCCTGGCGGGCCCCCTGATCGAACTGGTTCCCCGCCTGAGCGCCCTGGTCAAACCCGGCGGCCACCTGGTCTTGTCTGGGATTCTTCCCGAACAGGCAACGGCGGTGCAGAACGCCTATCGCGCGGGCTTCGTCGTGGAGCAACCGCTAACCCGTGAGGGCTGGGTCCGCGTCACCGCGGTCCGGCACCGGGCATGCACCTGAGAACGCACTGCCCGCATTGTGGGTGGGAGACCGCGTTGACCCGCGAGCAGCTGCGGCAGTGGTGGCCGGAGATGGCGTGTCCGAGGTGCAACGGTCGCTTCGACCCGCTCGGAGGCCTGTTAGTCGAACTACCGCGCGCGACCCAACCTCTCGGCGGACAACATGAACCCTCCCCGGCCACGCCAACGCCCGCACCGGCCGCCCCCACCCCACCCCTTCGGCTAGCGCCGTCCGCGGCGGTCGCACCCGCGCAGGCTCCCCGCGTCCCGCAGCAACGGTGGGGCTGGGTGCTCGGCAGCCTGGTGCTTCTACTCGGTGCATTGGCCCAAGCCGCCTGGTGGAACCGCGTGCCACTAATCCGCTCCCCCCTCACCCGCCCGCTGATCGAGTGGAGCTACCAGCAGGCGGGCGCCACGGCCCCCCTGCCCCAACTCCCGGACCAGTTGGTCGTCACCGAGCGCCACCTCGAGCCCCATCCCGAGAAATCCAGGCGATGGCAGTTGCGCCTGGGACTCAGTAACCCGGGGGTGTTTCCGCAGGCCCTTCCGGTCATTGATCTCGAGCTCTACGACATTCGCCAGCACCTCACCGCGGCAGGACGGTTCCTGCCCGTCGAGTATGCGCGAGGGGGCCTGCCGGATCGGATCGAGGCTGGGGGAAATCTGGACCTGCGGCTCGATCTTGCCGCCCCTCCCGAGGACCCGAGCGGGTTCCGCCTGTACCTGCGCTGAGCGCGCGGCCATTCCGTGCAGGGTCACTGAATGAACGGAGCCAATGCGATCAGCAGCACCCCGCCCCAGCCCCCGCTGCCCTTGCACATCGGCCCCTATCCCGTGCAAAACAACCTGGTGCTGGCACCCATGGCGGGGGTGACGGACCGGCCTTTCCGTCAGTTATGCCGCACCCTGGGGGCCGGGCTCGCCGTGTGCGAGATGGTCTCGGCGAAGTCTCTGCTGCATGGAAACCGCAGAACCCTGCGCCGCCTCGACCATCGCGGCGAGCCGGGACCGATCGCGGTCCAGATCATGGGGTCAGACCCGTCAGAGATGGCGGCAGCGGCCAAGCTCAACCTCGCGCTCGGCGCCCAGATCATCGACATCAACCTGGGCTGCCCGGCGAAGAAGGTCTGCCGCGCCGCTGCCGGTGCGGCCCTAATGCGCGACGAGCGGGGGGTCGGGCGGCTGCTTGAGGCGGTGATCGCGGCGGTGGCAGTGGCGGTGCCGGTGACCCTCAAGATGCGCACCGGTTGGTCACCCGAAGAACGCAACGCAGCGCGCATCGCCCGCATCGCTGAGGAGAGCGGCGTGCAGGCGGTGACCGTGCATGGACGCACCCGCGCCTGCGGTTACAGCGGTCGGGCGGAGTACGATACCATCGCCGCAGTCAAGCAGAACGTCTCCATCGCGGTGATCGCCAACGGTGACATCGACGAGCCCGAGAAGGCGCGGTTCGTTCTAGACTACACGGGTGCCGATGCTATCATGATCGGACGGGCCGCTCAGGGGAGGCCCTGGATCTTCGCGGAGATCGCCCACTTTCTGGCGACTGGGGTGTGTTTACCCCCTGCGTCTAGCCAGTGGGCGCAGTCTTGTGTGGTCGGTCACCTGCACGAGTTGTATGCGTTCTATGGGGAACCTGTTGGGGTCCGCGTGGCGCGCAATCACCTCGCTTGGTACAGCAAACAGAGCCGCGGAGGTGCGGAACTCAGAAAACTGATCTACGGGACTCAGCGTCCGGCCGAGCAACTGGACCTGGTAGGGCGTCTGTTTGCACACCTACGTCAATAAACGAAAAAACGAATGAAGGAGGGTATTGCAGTATGACAAGCGACGCGGCGCAGAGCGCACAGATCTACCAATGGACCGCCCCGGCTGCCGACACCGCCGGCGCGCAGTCGGAACCCCTGCGCGATACCGTTCACCGGGCCATTTGCACCTACCTAGAAAAGCTCGATGGCCACGAGGTCCGCGACCTCTACCAGATTGTCCTCGGCGAGGTGGAGAAACCGCTGTTTGCGGCGGTGCTTGATCATACCGGCGGCAACCAGACCCGCGCCGCCACGCTTCTCGGGATCAGCCGCAGCACCCTGCGCAAGAAGTTGAGCCATTACGGACTGAATTGAGGCGGTCCGCGAACTGCCCACCCCTTCGAAATTGTCGGAAAGCGAGAACCATGACCAAGATTCGCCGTGCCCTCATCAGCGTATCGGACAAAACAGGCGTCGTTGCCTTTGCCCACGGGCTGGAGCGGCTCGGGGTCGAGATCCTATCCACTGGCGGTACCGCCCGGCTGCTGGGCGACAACGGCATTTCGGTGATCGAGGTGGCCGACTTCACGGGTTTCCCGGAGATGATGGACGGCAGGGTGAAGACCCTGCACCCGAAAATCCACGGGGGGATCCTCGGTCGGCGCGGCCTCGACGAGGGGGTCATGCGCGATAACCAGATCGAGCCCATCGATCTGGTAGCCGTGAACCTCTATCCCTTCGAGCAGACCGTGGCGCGGCCCGACTGCGATCTCCCCACCGCCATCGAGCAGATCGACATCGGCGGTCCCACACTACTGCGGGCGGCGGCCAAAAACCATACGGCGGTAACCGTGGTCGCCGACCCAGCGGACTACCCCCAGGTGCTCGCCGAGCTGGAGGCGACCGACGGCGTGGTAGGCTCGGCACTGCGCTTGGATCTGGCGGTGAAGGTATTCGAGCACACCGCCCGCTATGACGGGGCCATCGCCAACTATCTCGGCAGCCGATTGCCCGAGCATCCGGCGCCCTTCCCGCGGACGTTCAATCTGCAGTTCCGTAAGGCCCAGACCATGCGCTACGGGGAGAACCCCCACCAGCGTGCGGCCTTCTTCGTGAGCTACGGTAGCAGCGAGGCCTCGGTGGCCACCGCCCACCAGCTCCAGGGCAAGGAGATCTCCTATAACAACATCGCCGACACCGACGCGGCGATCGAATGTGTCAAGCAATTCGCCGAGGGACCGGCCTGCGTCATCGTCAAGCATGCCAATCCCTGTGGCGTGGCGCTCGGCACCACCCTGCTCGAGGCCTACGACCGGGCCTATCGCACGGACCCGGAATCGGCCTTCGGCGGGATCATCGCGGTCAACGGTGCCCTTGATACGGACACCGCCGCGGCAATCGTCGAGCGCCAGTTCGTGGAGGTGATCGTGGCACCGGAGGTCACCGCCGGGGCGGTCGAGGTGGTCGGCCGCAAGAAGAACGTGCGCCTGCTCGCCTGCGGCCACTGGGATGGACAGCCGAGCAACCGTTTGGACTTCAAGCGGGTCACCGGCGGTTTGCTGGTGCAGGACGCGGATCTCGGACTGATCGGTGAGCTCAAGGTGGTCACCCGACGTCCGCCCACCGACCAGGAGATGGACGATCTCTTGTTCACCTGGCGCGTCGCCAAGTTCGTCAAGTCCAACGCCATCGTCTACGGTCGCGACCGCATGACCATCGGGGTGGGCGCTGGCCAGATGAGCCGGGTGAACTCCGCGCGCATCGCCGCGATCAAGGCCGAGCAGGCGGGACTCGCCGTCAAGGGGGCAGTGATGGCATCGGACGCCTTCTTCCCCTTCCGCGATGGGCTGGACAATGCCGCGGCGGCGGGCATCGTGGCGGTGATCCAACCCGGTGGCTCCATGCGCGACGAGGAGGTGATTGGGGCCGCCGACGAGCACGGGATCGCCATGGTATTCACCGGCATGCGCCATTTTCGCCACTAGCGCGTGGACCAGCCTCTTTCCGAAAACGACGCCGTGCCGTGCCAAACGCTGAGCCGCTGCGGTGTCTCTGATTCATCCCACAGCGATTGTTGAGGAGGGCGCGCGACTTCACCCCTCCGTCGCCGTGGGCCCGTTCTCCCTCATCGAGGCCGGTGCCGAGATCGGCGAGGGAACGGTGATCGAAAGCGCCGTGCGCATTTACGGGCACGCCCGGCTCGGCCGCCATAACCGGGTCTGCCATGGCGCGGTGCTCGGCTGCGAGCCCCAAGACCTGGGCTTTACTCCCGAGAAGAGCCGCCCTCTGGTGATCGGCGACCACAATCACTTCAAGGAAGGCGTCAACCTGAGCCGCGGGATAAAGAGCGATGGAGGCACCCGGGTGGGCCACCACAACTACCTGATGGCCTTCGCCCACATCGGGCACGACTGCATCGTCGGCGACTACAACATCTTCGCCAATACCGCGACCTTGGCGGGGCACGCGGAGGTCGAGCACCACGTCTTCCTCTCCGGACACGTCGCAGTTCACCAATTCTGCCGGGTGGGGGCCTACACCATCGTGGCCGGGGTCAGCGGGGTACCCCAGGACGTTCCTCCCTATGTGATGGCGGACGGGCATCGGGCGGAGATCGTCGGGCTAAACCTGATCGGCCTGCGACGCAACGGATTCGACCAGTCCCGGCGCGATCGTATCAAGCGTGCCTACCGCCTGATCTACAAGTCCGGGATCCCCCCGAGCGAGGCGCTCGAGCGCCTCGAAGCGGAGCAGCCACTCAGCGAGGACGTGCGCCGCATCGTCGCGTTCTTCCGCAGCAGCCAACGCGGCGTCATTCCCCACCGCTGATAGCCATATCCAGGGCCGCTTTGAAACACGGACAACCATGCGCGGAGATACTATGAAAATTCTGGTCATCGGCGGCGGGGGCCGCGAGCATGCCCTGGCCTGGAAACTCGCTCAATCGCCGCTGGCGGAGCGGGTCTTCGTTGCCCCCGGCAACGCCGGCACCGCCCTCGAGCCCAGAGTGGAGAATGTGCCGGTTGCCGCCGGCGACCTTGAAGGCCTGCTGCATTTTGCCCTGGATGAGGGCGTGGGCCTGACCGTCGTGGGCCCCGAGGCGCCCCTGGTGGCGGGCCTAGTTGATGCCTTCCGCTCGGCCGGGTTGCGCTGC
>JAEHCY010000022.1 GCA_016880695.1 Chromatiaceae bacterium
GCCGGTTTTGCCACCGATGCGCTGATCTTTCCCGACACGACTGAGACTTCGGTCCCGAGCGGTTAGCTGCCAGTCAGGCTCGATCCTACCCACATCAAACGGGATTCGGACCTCGGTCCAGTCACCCGGGCCCCAGGGCCAACCGCGTGCGTGGGGAGCACACACGAAAGAAGGGGCGACTGACCGGGGTGATCCTTCTTTCGCCGGAAGCGCCTGAACCAGGCTAGAATAACCCACCATGCAGACCGCGCTCGCCGATTTTATCCGCGACACCCCAGCCGGCAAGGAGGCCGATGCTATCCTGCGCAGTTGCGTCCACTGCGGCTTTTGCACCGCCACCTGTCCCACCTATCAGCTCCTCGGCGATGAGCTCGATGGGCCCCGTGGCCGCATCTATCTCATCAAGCAGGTGCTCGAAGGGCACCCGACCTCGCGTTTGACACAGATCCACCTCGACCGTTGCCTGACCTGCCGATCCTGCGAGACAACCTGCCCCTCGGGTGTGCGATACGGCCGGCTGCTCGACATCGGCCGGCAGGTGGTGGAGCACCGGGTGGGCCGCCCTTGGCCCGAGCGCCTCGCCCGTCGCGTTCTCCTTGCCGTTATTGCCTACCCGCTCCGGTTTGGTCTACTGCTGCGGCTCGGGCAAGGCGTTCGCGGCCTGTTGCCCGCCGATCTGCGCCGGCAGGTTCCGCTGCGCCGCGAGCCCGCTGCTCGGCCAACCCGGAGCCAGTCGCGGACCCTGCTGATTCTGGAGGGGTGCGCGCAGCCGAGCGCGGCCCCCACCACCAACTCAGCCGCCGCCCGGGTGCTCGATCGGCTGGGGATACAGCTCCGGTCGCTGCCGGGGTGCTGTGGCGCCGTTCACTACCACGCGGGGGCGGAGGCCGAGGCGCTGGCGCGGATGCGCCGCAACATCGATGCCTGGTGGCCGCATCTGGAAGAGGGGGCCGAGGCGATCCTGAGCAGTGCGAGCGGCTGTGGGGTGCTGGTGAAGGACTACGGGAAATTGTTGGCCGGTGATCCCGCCTATGCGGCGAAGGCTGCGCGGGTGAGTGCGCTGACCCGCGATCTCGGGGAGGTGCTAGCCAAGGAGGATCTCACCCCCCTCGGTGAGCCGGGGCGAGGACGGCGCATTGCCTTCCACCCCCCCTGTAGTCTGCAGCACGGGCAGAAACTCCCCGGTTTGGTGGAGCCGATCCTGGTCAAGCTGGGTTTCAGCCTTACGCCGCTAAAGGACGCGCATCTCTGCTGTGGCTCCGCCGGCACCTACTCGATTCTCCAGCCCCAGCTCTCTCAGCAGCTCCTTCGCAACAAGCTCGACAACCTCCAAGCGGAGGTTCCTGAGCTCATCGCCACCGCCAACATCGGCTGTCAGCTCCATCTGGAGACCGAGGCGCAGGTCCCGGTGCGTCACTGGATCTAGCTGCTGGACGGCGGTTCCTGACTAGATGAGGTCGGGGTCGGTGATGATCTCCACCAGCGCCGGGCCCTGGTAGGCAATGGCCGCGGCGAGGGCGTCTTCGAGTTCCTCGGCGCGGGTGACCCGTGCCCCATAGCCGCCACACAGACGGGCATAGGCCGAGAAATCCGGGTTGTGCAGGTCGGTCTGCCAGACCGGCCAATTGCCGGCCCGCTGCTCCTTGCTGATCTTGCCGAGCTCGGCGTTGTTGAGCAGTACCTGGGTGATGTCCATACCGTATTTCACGGCGGTGGTGAATTCCGCCAGGTACTGGCCGAAGCCGCCGTCACCGCTCACGGCGATGACCTTGCGGTGCTTGAATTCCGCATCCACCTGGGTGGCCACCCAGGCCCCCATGGCCGCCGGCAGGGCGAAGCCGATGGAGCCCAGGTAGCCCGACATCAGGATGCGTTGGCGCCGGCACTCGAAGTAGCGCCCGAAGGAATAGGTGTTGTTGCCCACATCGACGGCGATCACCGCCCCTTCCGGGCACAGGCGTGACAGCACCTCGAAGATCAGCGCCGCATTGAGCCCGCGGTCTCGATTCCGACCCCGCCGCGCCGCCTTCTCCTGCCGCCAGGTCCGCCAGCGTTCGGCCAGCGCCGGACGCTGATCCTCCCAGGGTCCCGTCTGGGGTAACGCGGCGAGCAGCCGTTGCAGGGTGGTGCCGATCTCGCCCCAGATCGGCACCTCCACCGGATGAAACCGGCCCAGGGCCAGGGAATCGAAGTCCACCTGGATGGTTGGCTTGTTGGGTGTGATGCCAGTGTGATTAGAGAAGGAGGCGCCCAGCACCAGCATCAGGTCGCACTGGTTCATGCAGCCGCTCGCCACCGGGGTGCCGCTGCGGCCGAGCACGCCGGCGGCCAGGGGATGGTCGTCGGGGATCTGTCCCTTGGCCTTAAAGGTGGTGAGCACCGGGGCCCCGAGCCGCTCCGCCAGGACCTGGATCTCGCCCATGGCCGCGCGGGCGCCGTAGCCAACGATCAGGATGGGTCGCTTGGCCGCGCGGAGCCGCTCCAGGGCCGCCGCCAGCACCCCCTCGGCCGGGGCGATCAGTGGATTGCCCAGGCGACCTTGCGGTGAGCCGGCGCGGGAGCCTTCCGGCGCGGGGAGGGTTTGCACCTCATCGGGGACGATCAGGTGGGCCACCTCCCGTTCGGTGATCGCGTGCCTGCAGGCGAGGCTCACGAGCTCCGCGTGGCGTGAATCGCGCAGCACCGTTTGGCTGAAGGCCGCGACTGGCTTGAAGGCGGCGCTGAGGTCGATCTCCTGGAAGGCACCCGGTCCCAGGATCTGGGTTTGCACCTGCCCGGTTAGCGCCAGGACGGGCGCCCGGTCCATCTTGGCGTCCCACAGCCCGGTTAGAAGGTTGGTGGCCCCCGGCCCGGCGATGCTGAGGCAGGCCGCCGGCCGCCCGGTGAGCTTGGCATAACCGGAGGCGGCAAAGGCCGCGGCGCCCTCGTGGCGGATGCCGATGTAGGTCAGCCGTCCCGCCTCCACCTGCACCCGAACGGCCTCCGCGAGCCCGAGGTTGGAGTGACCGAGCATCCCGAAGACGGGGATCACCCCCCAATTCACCAGGGTCTCCACCATCAGGTGCGACACCGTGCGGGGCCGATCGATCTGCTCCCGGATCGCAACGAAGATCCCGTCCTCGCGTTCCTCGACGCCGTGGGTGGCCACACCATCGCCAACCCCCCCAGGCGCTCGGCCGGTGCAGGGGTGAAAGTCCCAGCCATGCCAGGGGCAACGCAGCCAGCCATTCTCCACCGAGCCCTCGCCCAAAGGACCGCCCTGATGGGGGCAGGCGTTGTCGAGCGCGCAGTGCTTCCCCTGGTGTTTGACCAGGGCCAGGGCCTTGCTACCGGCCTGGACCGTTCGGACCTCACCCTCGTCGAGCTCGCCCGGCTCGGCAATCTTGTACCAGACGTTGCGAAACCCTTCCTGGGCATCCAGGTCCGCCTGGGTCACGCCCTTGTGGGAGCCGTCGCAGAGCGGCGGGTTGTGGGTCTGCTTGCACAGGCAGAAGAAGACCTTGTCCGCCTTTTCCGCCACGAATCGCAAGGGCTCGAATTCACTCCCCTTATGGGAGCCGTCGCAGAAGGGCTGGTTTTTTGAGCGCCCGCAGGTGCACCACCAAACTGTCTCTCCGGCCTTGAGCTCAACCGGCTTTGGGCGCGTATCGGCAATCCTGGGCTTGGTCACCTACTCATCTCCTCGGCCGGCAAGCGGCGTTCATCATCAAGGGGTCACGGCTTTTGGCTTGCGCCGAGGGGGTCAACCCCACAGGCTGCCCAGTGGAAAGCTCACCGCATCGAAGGGGGGCTGCCGAACCGGGTCGTCTTCCTTCAGCGTGGACAAGAGCAGCCAGCGGCCCTGATCCTGCAGGCGGTAGACCTCGAGCGTGCGGGCGTCGGGGTCCACCAGCCAGAGGTGGGCGACTCCCTCGCGAGCATAGATGGGCATCTTGACCGCGCGGTCGGTTCGTGCCGTGGAAGCGGAGAGGATCTCGCACACCCAGTCGGGGGCGAGCTCGAACCAGGCCGTCTCTGGCAGCGCGGGCATGCGTTCCCGGCGCCAGCCGGCCAGGTCGGGCACCAGAATATCGGTGCCGAGATGGATCTCTGGCTCATCGATGATCCACCAGCCCCCGGGACCCTCAGCACCACCGCTGAAGGGCCCTCCCAAAGCGTAGCCGAGAACGGAATAGGCCCATGCGTGCTTGGGCGCGGGCCGGGGGTGGGTGTGCAGTTGCCCACCCAGGATCTCGCCCACCCACTGCTCAGGCAGGGCCAGGATGTCCTCGTAGCGGGCGGGGCGTGGGGCGAGCGCGGTCATGGCGGGCTCCTCGATGACCTCTCAATGTTAACAGCTTTGCGCCGAGCACCGCCCCGGCCGGCCGATGCCTTTACTCCGCCGCCGGCATGGCGCTGGTTGCCTGCTCCGCGAGCCCCTTGATCGCCACCAGGTCCACCTTACCGGTGCCGAGCACCGGCAATTGCTCTACCCGGACGATGAGCTTGGGGATTGCGATGTCGGCCATCCCTACCTGGTGGGCAAA
>JAEHCY010000023.1 GCA_016880695.1 Chromatiaceae bacterium
CTCCGCTCGGGACGCGTGAGAAGCTTGGCCTGGATATCCCGTCGCGCCTTTCGCAGCGATGCCGCCTGCGCCTTGCCTCGTCCCTCGGCCATCGCCTCGGCGAAGTTGGCGAAGAGCACCGTGAACCAGAGCCAGACCGAGATTGCCAGGATAAACCCGGCCGGCGCCTCACCTCTGCCGAACAGCGCCTGGATGAATAGTCCCGTTGTCAGCATGGAGCCGATGTAGACCACGAACATGACCGGGTTGCGCACCTGGCGCTGCGGCACAAGTTTGCGGAAGGCATCCACCACCGCCTGACGCACGATGGCGGGATCGAATAATGAGCGGGCCTTGCCTCGAGCGGCCATCAGCTCTCTCCCGGCTATGACGACATCATGATCAGATGCTCCACGATGGGTCCCAGGGCGAGCGCCGGGAAAAACGTCAGCGCCCCGACGATGACCACAACGCTAATGAGGAGCGCCACAAAGAGTGGGGTGTGGGTGGGGAGAGTCCCTGGGCCGGGCGGGACGGGCTTCTTGCCGGCGAGCGACCCCGCGATCGCCAGGGTCGGGATGGCCAGCCAGTAGCGAGCAAAGAACATCGCCACCCCCAGCGAGATGTTATAAAAGGGCGTGTTGGCGCCCAAGCCGGCAAAGGCGCTTCCGTTGTTGTTGCCGGCCGAGGAGAAGGCGTACAGGATCTCGCTGAAGCCGTGGGGGCCGGGGTTTGAGATCCCGGCCTTGCCGCCACTGGTGACAACGGCGACCGCTGTGCCAAGCAACACCAGGGCGGGAGGGATCAGGATCACCAGGGAGGCCATCTTCATCTCGTAGGCCTCGATCTTCTTCCCCAGATACTCGGGTGTGCGCCCCACCATCAAGCCCGCCACGAACACGGCAATGATGGCAAAGACCAGCATGCCGTACAGCCCCGATCCGACGCCGCCGTAGACGACCTCCCCAAGCTGTATCAGCCATATCGGGGCCAGGCCGCCCAGCGGTGTGAAAGAGTCGTGCATCGCATTCACCGAGCCGTTGGAGGCCGCGGTAGTCGCCGTGGCCCACAGCGCCGAGTTGACGATGCCGAAGCGGACCTCCTTCCCTTCCATGTTGCCGCCCGCCTGCAGCTCGCCGGCGTGCTGATCGATCCCCAGTCCGGTCAGCAGGGGATTGCCGCCTTGCTCAGCGCCGACGCAGAGGGCGAGCAGGCCGACGAACATGATGGTCATGGCCGCGAGGATAGCCCAGCCCTGGCGCGTATCCTTGACCATGACCCCGAAGGTGTGACAGAGGGCCGCGGGAATCAACAGGATGGCCAGCAGTTCGAGGAAGTTCGAGAGAGGTGTCGGGTTCTCATAGGGATGCGCCGAGTTCACGTTGAAGAAACCGCCGCCATTGGTCCCGAGCTGCTTAATGGCAACCTGGGACGCGACGGGGCCGCGCGCGATCACCTGCTCCATCAACCTCGCCTTTTTCGTCGCCGGCCGGCCCTTCTCGTCGAGCACAGGCTTCCCGTCTTTGTCCGTCACCGGTTCGTCATAGGTGGTTGGTTGGACGACGCTCGCCTTGGCGTATGGCCCAAA
>JAEHCY010000168.1 GCA_016880695.1 Chromatiaceae bacterium
AAGCGCTTGCCTCCGCAATAGCACCGCGGAAGGGCACCCAATAGGGGTACCGAAAGGAAAACCATCCCATACATTTAAGAACCCTTCGGACGTCACCAACGCCGAGAGGCGGGGCGTCTGCTCCCAAAAGCGGAGGCTTGAGCTAGCAATACCCCCAGCCTCCGGGTAACGCTCAAGCCCATCCCGAAGTAACCGCAGATGGCCAGGGTGCCAGAGGTCATCGTGATCCAGAAAGGCGACGAACGGGGCGGAGCTATGCGCTAGCCCGGCATTACGCGCCGCAACTGATCCGCCACCGTTTCCCTCTATTAAGCGGACGCCCGAAAATCCGCGCACCCGCTCTACAGAAGCATCTGTCGATCCATCATCCACGACAACAACCTCAGCAGGAAGCACTTCCTGGGAGAAAACACTCTCAAGCGTGCCTCCTATCCAAGGCGATCCGTTGTATAAGGCAATAATGACAGCTACATCCATCGCCGAATCTCTCTACCCGTTGGTTATTCCCCCGCGATACCTCTCAGCCGCTTCAGGTCGAGCTGCGCCCGCAGGCCAAGCCAACCAGGCGACGCGGCCCCGGCGTTCGATCGGCGCAACGCATCTTTGCAGATTGGCACGACCTTTATCAAAGACGGTAACAACTCCTCCTATTAGTTCCGGTCTATCGTCTTACTGCTCGGGCTCAGCCATCGAGGCGCTTGCTCCTGGGAAATTACCGACGGACTTTCCCTATCCTTGAGCGAGTGGCCTGAAGCGCGCCGGAAAGAGAACCCAAACCACAAGCATAAGCGTACCTCTGCGGGCCTCGCTCGACGCGCCAGGCAGTCTAAGTCGAATCTTCGCGAGTCGTTCATTAACGATTTGAAGCTCGCTGCGCTTCGACCCCACGCTCGACGCGGCCGGCGATGGTTTCGCTGGTATACCGGTTGCACGTCAATTCTTGGTTCACCGCCGGCCGGCGGCAAACCCGTCGGGCTAAAGTCCACGAGACCGCGAAAGCGCCGTGCATGTGGGACGTCGCGACATTCCGCTTAGCAAAAAATTTCTGGGAGCCACCGAAGAACCGCCAGGTGGCCAACGTCGGCCACCTCGCAGCACCAACAGCGCACCCCCGAGCCCGGTTGGCCGGGCGTCGCGGGCCGATATCAAGCCCCCTGCCGCTCCCGGTGGCGGCTCGCGGCCGGGGGAAAGGGGATTACGACAGCAGATCCTTGACCCCTTCGCGCTCCTCCAGGAGCTCCTTGAGGGTGGCATCCATCCGCTCGCGCGAGAAGGCATCGATCTCCAGGCCGGTAATGCGCTCGTAGCGCCCCGGTGTACACACGCAGGGGACACCATAAAGCATGTCCTCGGGGATGCCATAGGAGCCATCGGAGGGGATACCCATCGTCACCCAGTGGCCGTTGCTGCCCAGCGCCCAGTCGCGCATGTGGTCGATGGCCGCGTTGGCGGCGCTGGCCGCGGAAGAGGCGCCGCGGGCGTCGATAATGGCCGCACCGCGCTTGCCCACCTTGGGGATGTAGGTGTTGCGGTACCAGTCCTCGTCATTCACCGCCGCCACGGCATTGTGGCCGGCCACGGTGGCAAAACGAATGTCCGGGTACATGGTGGGCGAGTGATTGCCCCACACCACCATCTTCTCCACCTCGGTAACCGCTTTGCCGGTGCGCGAGGCCAATTGGGATACGGCGCGGTTGTGGTCGAGACGCATCATCGAGGTGAAGTTCGCCTTGGGCAGGTCCGGTGCCGACTTCATGGCAATGTAGGCATTGGTGTTGGCCGGGTTGCCGACCACGATGACGCGCACATCGCGCGAGGCCACGGCATTGAGCGCTCGCCCCTGCTCGGTGAAGATCTTGGCGTTATCCATCAACAGATCCTTGCGCTCCATGCCGGGTCCGCGGGGCTTGGCCCCCACCAGCAGGGCGTAGTCGATGTCCTTGAACGCCACCGTTGGGTCGCCGGTGCCCACCATGCCGGCTAGCAACGGGAAGGCGCAATCCTCAAGCTCCATCATCACACCGGCGAGGGCCTTCTGTGGCTTCTCGATGGGCAGTTCCAGCATCTGCAGGATGACGGGCTGGTCCTTACCCAACATCTCGCCGGAGGCGATGCGAAACAGCAGGGCATAACCGATTTGACCGGCAGCGCCGGTGACAGCGACACGGACGGGTGTCTTGGCCACGAGGGTGTTCCTCCAGTTGGGGTAAGTGTGGTCGATCTGGGACACGGGCGCCGTAACCAATGGGCGCCGCGTTGGGGTTTGGGGGGCCACGGATCGCGGCCCCCTCAGCCCGCGAATGCTGGCCGAAGCGAACGGCCTCGTCAAGATTAATCACCCGCGGCGCAGGCGTATATCTCTCGCTCGCGATTCGGCGTAAATTGCGCTCGGGTGCCGCGAGTGGGCGGCGCGGCGGCGGCTCCCTCTGCCATTCCAGTCAGACGGCGTCGAATCGAGTAAACTGTGATGGATCGCTCGCTTTTTCGGGTGGCGCGGGCGCATCGACACCTTTTCAACGGGTCTATCTTCGAGGAGCGAATCTCATGGCGAACTTCAGCGATCTACTCGGCTCACTCATGCAAGGGGGCATGGCGGGCAGCGGACAACAGCGCATGGGTAATGCGCTGGGCGATCAGGGGATTGGCGGGATGTTGAACAGCGTTTTCGGCGGCATGGGGGACACCTTGAGCCGCGCGGGCACGGAGGTTCGCCAAAACCCCATGGCAGCAGGCGGCCTGGGTGCCTTGCTTGGCTCCCTGCTCGGCGGCGGGGGCGATTCGGTCAAGGGCGCGCTCGGTGGCGGCGCGATTGGCGTGATCGCCAGCATTGCCATGGCCGCCCTGCGCAATGCGGGACAGGGCGGGGCTGACGAGCAACAACCCCTGTCGCCAACCAACCTTCCGGCCGGCCTGCGCCCCCCGACCAATGCGCGGGAAGCCGAGGCCCAGGAGGCCACCGCACAACTGCTCCTCAAGGCCATGGTGAGCGCGGCGAAGGCCGACGGTCAGGTCGATCAGCAGGAGATGCAGCGGATCCTAGGCAAGGCGCGCGAGGCCGGTGCCGATAGCGAGGTCCAGTCCTGGTTGCTCCAGGAGCTCAGCACCCCGCTGGACATCAATGCGCTGGTTCGTGCCATTCCCAACCAGACAGCGGCCGCCCAGGTATACACGGCGTCGCTGTTTGCCATCGACGTGGACACTGACGCCGAGCGCGATTACCTCGGCCGCCTCGCGGCGCTCTCGGGTCTCGACGCCGCGGTGGTCAACCAGATCCATTCCTCCCTCGGGGTGCGTTGATCGGGAAGTCCGCCCACCAACGGGCCGCGGACTTAACCCCCACCCTCGCGGGGATCCGCCGGAGCAACGGAAGCGCTCGCGCGAGGGGTCGGATGCGAATCCGACCCCTCATCCACTCCGGGGTCCGGTTTGTGGGCGGCGGGTCAACGCTCTGCCTTCGCCGCCTTCTGGTACTGGCGCTCGGCCTCCGGCAGGTGGCTCGCCAGCTCGGCGATGCGGCGCCCATCGAGTGGGTGAGTGCTGAGGAACTCCATGGGCTCGCCTCCCCGCTCTTCGGTGTAGGCATGGAAACGCCGCCAGAACTCCACCGCCTTGCGCGGATCGTAGCCCGCCCGGGCCATATACAGCAGTCCCAGACGGTCGGCCTCGAGCTCCTGGCCACGGGAGTGGGGAAGCGCCCGGCCAACCTGGGCGCCGATGCCGTAGGCCTGCAACGCCAAGTCCCGGGTCAGAGCGCCCTGGGTCCCGAGGGCCACGGAGAGGACCTGTCCGCCCACCTGGATCAGCAACGCCTCGGACATGCGCTCCGCGCCATGCCGGGCCACCGCATGGGCCACCTCGTGGCCGATCACGGTGGCAAGACCGTCTTCGTCCCTGGTGATGGGCAGGATGCCGGTGTAGACGCCCACCTTACCGCCCGGCAGGCAGAAGGCGTTGGGGGTCTTCGGGTCCTCGAACAGCACAAACTCCCACCGGGCACCGGGCAGCGGCGCCACCGCCGCTACCCGCCGGCCCACGCGTTGCACCATCGCGTTCTGCGCCGGGTTGCGGGAGATCGGCTTCGAGCCCTTAACCTCTTGGAAGGCGCTGATGCCGAGGCGAACCTCTTCCTGGGGGCTCACCAGCAGCACCTGCGAGCGGCCAGTCTCCGGCACCGTACTGCAGGCCGGCAGCACCCCGCCGAGGACACCCGCCGCAATCAAGGCCCTTGCCGTGTTTTCCCACCGCTTCGGCATATCTGACCATCCTCCCAGGGGCCGCAACGCCGCCAGGAATGGGCGCCCTGGACTCGGCTGAAGCTTGCTCAGTAGGGCCGGAAGTCCACCACCACCCGCAACCCGCCGGGGCGCCGCCCCGCAGTCGGCCGATCGCGCCGCCGGGGCTGGCCCACTTCCACCCTTAGGGCGTTCAGTCGATCTCCCGCAGCAGCCGCTTGAGCTTCTTGAACTCTTCGTCCGCCCGCACCTGGTTGGTGATGTCGTATTGCAGCCCAAGGTAGTACATCAGGCAGTTCTCTGGGTCGAGGATCGGACGGATCGTCAGTCGGTTGAAGAACAGCTCACCGTCCTTGCGGTAGTTCCGTAGCGTCACCGTCACCGACGTCTGCGAACGGATGGCGGCACGGATCTCCTCGAGCGCCGGCTGATCCTGGTCCTCCCCCTGAAGAAAGCGGCAGTTTCTGCCGATGATCTCATCGCGGTTGTAGCCGGTCATCAGCTCGAACATCTCATTGGCGTAGACGATCGGGTTGTCCGGCTGATGGGGGTCGGACAGGGTGATGCCCGTGATGCAGGTATCGAGAATCTGTGAGAGCAGGTGGGGCATGGCCCTCGCGTCCTGGTCGTCTGGAAATCTCATGGTGGCAACTCCGTCTCTGGGCTGGATCAAACAGGGGTCGACCCGATCGGCGCCGCGGCACGCTCCGGTCGCTGGGGACATTGTCCAGAAACGACCGGCCGCTGACCAGACGTAACGCGCCGGCGCGCCCTCAGTTGGCGTCCGCCAAGGCGTGGGCCATGACCTGCAGATAGGCGTCGCGCAGCTCGGCCTCCGAGCGCTTGCGACAGCGCCCGCCCTCGCAATAGCTCCCGCCGGTGAGCAGCCGGTACAGCAGTTGGGGGATGTCGTGGTGGTGCAGGGAGCCGGTGGTCGCCGGGCGGCCGTGATCGATCACCGCGAGCAGCGTGCTGTAGTCGCTCTGCGGGCGATTGCCGAGGTAGCCGAAGCGTTCATAGGCAGCCTTCCCCTGTTCGAGCGGAGGCAGATGGTCGGCGAGAATGAGCACGATGCCCTCGGGATCCAGCGCCATGAGCTCGCGGAGGTAAGCGGCCAGGGCCCGGCTGCGGTAGTGGACCTGATTGACGATCCGCAAAAGCTCACCGTCGGCGCGGTTGGGACCCCGTGCCTCGATCACCCGCGGCCGCACCCCCTCGTTGATCATGTAGGGCCAGTGGCCATAGATGGTCAGGACGTAGTTCAGTAGCGGCCGATCCGGATGCTCGCTGAGCTGCTGGCGAACGAAGGCAAGATTCTGCTCGAACAGGGTCTGGTCGAACATGTACTTCTCGCCGGTGACATCGCCGCGGGTGAGATAGGTCTCGCGCTGGGGGGCATACTCGCGGGCAAAGTACACCTCCTCGAACCCGGTCCCGCGATACGCCGAGATCGCGTTGAAAAAGTTGGGCTTATAGGCGTTGGTGGCAATGGTGCGGTAGCCGAGCTGGCGCAGGACGTCGGGCAGACAATGCACTTCGGCCCCAGAGAACAGATTGAACTCGATGGTGCCGAGGACCTGCAGAGCCGGCACCCCGCACAGGGCCTCGAACTCCGCCTGCGCGGTGTAGCCACCAAAAACCGGGGATACCGAGAGGTTGCCCTTGCCATCCGCCAGCAGGGCGCGCAGCGCTGGATCGACGGGGTCTTGGTTGAGCTTCAGGCGCTCCATGCGGGCGGGATCGACAAAGCCCTCGAACACCACCAGGTGCAGATTGCGCTTGTGGGACACGGCGCGAAGCGCCGCGAGCGTGTCCTGAAAGGCCTGCTCATAGGCCGGGAGGCCCTGGTAGCGCGATGCCTCGCGCACCGCGGCCCGGCGCTTGGCCTCCTGGTAGAGTATCATTGAGAAACGACCATTCTGGTGCACGGCCTCTTCGTCGGACCACTCCACCACCCCGCCCGTGGCGGTGAGGAAACCCTGCACAAACAGATCCGGACGCCAGAGGATGCTGGCGACGATCAACCCGAGCGGCAACAGGCTCAGGACGAATATCAAGGGTCTCGGGCGGCGCAAGTTGAACAGTAGGAGCACGGCGGGGAGCAGCACCACCCCGACAATGAATACGCCCAGGTACCAGGGCAGCACATCGAGCGCCTCGGGTACCTCGCGGAGCTCGCTCAGGCGGAACACCCGGCCGAACAACAGGTAGTAGCTGTCGAGCACGAAGTAGATCACCAGCACGGGCAGGGCCGCCACCACCGCTCCCCTTCGAGTAGCGGGGACGACCTGCCGGAACAGGAAGTAGAGGTAGAGCACCAGGGGCAGTTCGAGCAGCAGGTGCCAGCCGAGCCAGGTCATGGCGCCGACCCACTCCAGGATGCCGGTGAGCGCCAACAGGGCCAGGGTGAAGCCCGCGAAGGGAAGGAGCCGCCGCCCCATGTGGGCGATGCGGGTGCGAGAGACTGGAGATAGCATCATGGATGGTGTGGGTGCCCGATGAGTGGATCAGGGAGCGCCGCAAGCCCCGGCCGGGCGCAAACCCGAATCGACTTGGGCCCTGCGGCAATGGCACTTGCGCCTTAGCGTGGGCAAACTCCAGTGTGCTGGAGGTGGGCCCTCACCGCGATGGATTCTAAGACGCCGGTGCGCGGAATTGGTTCGAATCGGAATCACATTGTGGAGGGAATCGTCATGTTAAGAAACCTTGTGCCCTGTACCGCGCTCCTGGGCTGTCTCGCCTGGGCCAACCCAGCCAGCGCCTGGTGGACCTGGTTCTATGCCCCGCCCCCAGGGTATGGGGGCCCCGTGGTCTGGTCCCAGCCCCAAGTCTGGAGCGGGATTACGGTGGAGCAGATGCCAACCCCCCTGGGCTACAGCATCCGCATCCACACCGGCAGCCAAAGAGCAGAGGATGTCAGCATCGGGGTTACCGACGGCCAGCTATTCATCCGCAGCGGCGGCTCCCAGATGAGCCAGTTTCCCGGTGCCGGCATGAGCTTCACGCACTTTGGCGGGTCCGCCCAGTGGATCGCCCTACCCCCGGACGCCGACTGGTCCCGCATGACCCTTGGGCGCGGCGGGTCCCTCATCGAGGTGTTTGTGCCGCGCAGACAGTGACTGGCACGGGCCGGCCTCGCCCTGCTAACCCGCGCGGGGCTGACCGCATTCTGTGCGGGCTCCGCGCCCCGTGCCGCTCGCAAGCCCCCGGCGGTCTGCTATGCGGACTGTCGTTCGCCCACCGCTGAAGCTGCCGGTCGCCAGTTGCTTATGCCCCGCGGCGCAGGTGCTCGGCGGCGCGCAGGGCGAGGGCATAGATCGTCAGCGAGGGCGACTCCCCGCCCCCGGAGCTTGGGAAGACGCTCGCGTCCACCACCCACAGATTGCGCCAGCGGTGGCTGCGGCAGGACGGATCAACCACCGAGCGCTGGGGATCGGTCCCCATGCGGCAGGTGCCGAATACGTGGGTGGAGTTGAAGGCGTCGTAGGCCCCGTATTCCTCCAGGAGCTTCTCCACCCCCGCCGCTGTGAGAATGCGGCGTCCGGTCTCGGCCATGAAGCGCAGGCGCTTGAGCTCCATCTCGCCCAGGTGGCTGTGGATGCGCGCCTTGGGCTGGCCGAAGGCGTCCGTCTCCTCCGGGTCGAGATCGATGAAGGAGGCCGGATCGGGCAAATTCTCGCCCATGCCGCTCACCGAGAGCACCCGCCCGAACTGCTCCCGCATGCGCGCCTTGTGGCCATGGCCCCAGC
>JAEHCY010000024.1 GCA_016880695.1 Chromatiaceae bacterium
ATACTCTTTTGGCAAGTTATCGCGTAGCAATTTCAAGACCAGCTTTTCACCGTGTGTTGCTTTGTCTTCGCGTAGGGATCCATAGATCTCAGCCATAGCCTAACCTTAACTTCGGCGAAGGGCTCGATCTGCGCACGCCGCGCGTGGACCTGATGGACCGGAAGGAGGATTGGGTGGTACGCGCCGAACTGCCCGGGGTGGACAAGAAGGATCTGGAGGTCAACCTTGCCGGCAGCGCGCTCACCATCCGCGCCGAGACCCGGAAAGAGGAGAAAGAGGAACGGGGTGAGTACTTCCGCTCGGAGATCGCCCGCGGCAGCTTCAGCCGGACGCTGCATCTTCCGGAGGAGGTTCTGCCCGAGCAGGTGGCGGCCACCTTCGAGAACGGAGTCCTCGAGGTTCACCTGCCCAAGGCCCGCAAGGTAGAACGGCGGAAGATCGAGGTGAAGTAAGCCCCTAGCGTTACCGCGCCCGCGCGGAATCGCGGGCAAGAGAGCTGCCCCCAGCGGGGCAGAGAGTTGGCCGGCAGGGATGCCGGCCTCGTCGTTTCCCAGAGCTAAAGCGGTTTGCGTTCCGAGGGATCCCTTTCGGGAGGGTCACACGCCACCTCCAGCAGCACGCCATTGACGGCGGTCACCCGGACACGAGCGCCCGCGGGGCAATCCGGTCCTATTATCTTCCAGGTGCTGTCATCGACGCGGATCCTGCCAGAGCCATTGACGATGGGCGCGCTCAGGGTGAATCGCCGGCCTACGTACTGCTCGCCACGGCGGTTCAGGGTGGGCTCGTCGGTGGCAATGGGATGGCGCTTGAGGTAGCGCCGACTGGTCAGAACGCTCAACAGGCTGAAAAGAGAGAAGAGGAGCCACTGATAAGGCCATTCTAGGGTGGGCCAAATAATCAGCAATAGCCCAACCAGCCCCGCAGCAACGCCGAGCCAGAGAAAGAAGACACCTGGCGAGAAGATCTCCAGGATGACCAACACCACCCCGAGCACCAACCAGTGCCAGTAAGAAACCGACTGCACCCAGGCCCACTCCATTAGGCATCACCCTTCTTGCCCAGGCTGGCACGCGCGATCTCGGCGATTCCGCCGAGTGCGCCGATCAGACTGGTCGCCTCCAGGGGGAGCATGATCACCTTCTGATTCTCGGCGCTGCCGATGCTCTGCAGGGCATCAGTGTAGCGCTGGGCCACGAAATAGTTGATGGCATTGATGTCGCCCTTGGCAATCGCCTGGGAGACCATGAGCGTGGCCTTGGCTTCCGCCTCGGCCAGTCGCTCGCGGGCCTCCGCCGCACGGAAAGAGGCCTCTCGCTCACCCTCGGCCTTGAGAATGGCCGCCTGCTTCTCGCCCTCGGCGCGCAGAATCTGGGCCTGCCGCTTGCCCTCGGCCTCAAGGATCTCGGCCCGCTTGTCGCGCTCCGCCTTCATCTGTCGGCCCATGGAGGCCACGATATCCGCAGGCGGGTTGATGTCTTTGATCTCGATGCGCGTGACCTTAATCCCCCATGGGGTGGTGGCATCGTCCACCACCGTCAGCAGCCGCGCGTTGATCTGATCGCGCTGGGAGAGGAGTTCATCGAGGTCCATCGAGCCCATCACGGTGCGGATGTTGGTGGTGGTGAGGTTGAGGATGGCGTACTCCAGCCGGCTGATCTCGTAGGCCGCCTTTGCCGCCTCGAGCACCTGGTAGAACACCACTCCATCCACTGTCACCATGGCGTTGTCGCGGGTGATGACGCCCTGAGAGGGCACATCGAGCACCTGCTCCATCATGCTCATCTTCGAGCCAACCCGATCGACCACTGGAAAGATTAGGTTGAGCCCTGGCTCGAGGGTCCGCGTATAGCGACCGAAGCGTTCGACGGTGTACTCCGAACCCTGCGGAACACGGATCACGCCGAGCACCACAAAGGCAACAGCGAGTACAACAACGGCAATGACAAAGGGTTCCATAGTCGGTGTCTCGATTGGGGTTAGAGAGCCGAAACCGGCGCCCCGGTGGGGCCACCGGCAAGTATAGCCGGCTTTGCATCCCGGCCGGCGGGTGGTTTCGGGTACACTGGGCGACCATGCGCACCGCTCCGGAATTGATCCTGCCCAAGCCCCCCAAGTCGTTGCTGCGCAAGGTGGGTCGAGCGATTGCCGATTACGCCATGATCCGCCCCGGCGACCGCATTTTGCTCGGTGTCTCTGGCGGAAAGGACTCCCTGTCGCTGCTCGCGATTCTCCAGCATCTTCAAACCTACGCCCCGGTGCACTTCGAGCTTGCCGTGCTCACCGTGGATCCCGAGGTCGAGGGGTTCGACCCCGCCACCCTCATTCCCTACTACCAGGCGCTCGGCCTGCGCTGGTTGTACGAGCGCCAGCCGATCATGGCCCAGGCGCAGATCCAACTGGAGGGGGATTCCTTCTGCGCCTTCTGCGCGCGGATGAAACGCGGGGTGATGTATAACCTCTGTCGGCGTCATGGGTTTAATGTGCTGGCGCTGGCCCAGCATCTGGACGACCTGGCGGAGAGTCTGCTCATGTCACTGTTCCACGGTGGCCAACTGCGCACCATGAAGGCCCATTACCTCAACGACGCGGGTGATGTGCGCATCATCCGGCCCCTCGCCTACTGCCGCGAGCGGCAAACGGCGGAGTTTGCGCTACAGGCCGCCCTGCCGGTAGTCCCCGATAGCTGCCCCGCCTGTTTTCGCGCGCCCACCCAGCGCGAGCACATGAAGGCGCTTCTCGCCCGCGAGGAGCACGACACCCCCCACCTGTTCGCCAACTTGCTGCACGCCATGCGGCCACTGCTGCTTGAAGGGGGTATCCCACCCGCGGGGGCCGACGGCACCGAGTTAATGGGCACGCGGATGGCTGACCGCAACAGGGCGCGCAGAGCGACCACAGAGGACAACGCATGAGGCGGGGTCGAGTCCGGTGGGTCGCGGCCCTCACCCTCTGGTTGGCTACGGCGCCGGCCATGGGTGCGGACCAACCTCCAGCCGGGGATCGCGGGATCTGGCAGCGTTCGCTGGAGCAGGCCTCAGGTTGGTGGCAACAGTCCCAAGGCCGGCTCGGCGAGGCCTGGGAGCAGACCCGCGGCTGGTTCACGGCGGAACCGGGCGGTGAGTTCGGGGATGTCTGGAACCGCATCCTGCCCAAGCTCGACGAGACGCTCGTGCTCGAAGACCGCCGCGAGCAGTTACCGCCCCGCGCCTGGTTCTCAGCCGATCAGAGATCCAATCAGGCGGAGATTAATGCGCTGCTCGATGAGGCGGTCGCTGTTCTCGCGGTTTCACCGGCGCAGGATGTGCGTGGTCGAGTGCGCCGCCTGGAGGCCGAGATCCAAAAAGCGCAGCAGGATATCGCGGAGCTGCGCACCCGGCGCGTGGCCGCACCGGGAGATGCGACCTGGCAGAAGACTGTTGCGGATTATGATCGGGCCATCGCAGAGAAGGAGGCGGAGATTCAACGTTACCGCAGCGACCTCGCGGAGGTGCGTCGCGCCTTCGCGACCGAGCTGCGCGGACTCGGGATGGAGGTTAGCGAAGAACAGCTTGAGCTGCTGCTTTCCACGGTGGTCGGGGACCATCTCATCGACCTTGGGATCGCTTTCGACCACGTCAAGGCCATCACCCTGGAGCTGCAGCGCCTAGTGGAGCAGTCGGGGGAGGACATCGAGAACGCCCGGCGTTATTACGGGCTCTACGTGGTGCTGCTCAAGGTGCTCGAGCGCCTGCACACCCAGATCATCGAGGTCATCGACGGACGCTACCTGACGCGTATTGCCGCTATCCAGGCGCGGACCCGCGAGCTAATGGGCCAAACCCGGGGCCTGCAGCGTCAAGCGGCGAAACCTGACCCGGTCCTCGACGCCAACATCGAGGCCCAAGAGCTAACCCTCCGTGCGGCGACCTACTATCGGGAATACCTCGTCGAGCAATCGCGGCAGATTGGGTTTGCGCGTCAGCGCCTTCGCGGCGACATCGTCACCGCCTGGAACACCTATGAGACGGTGAAGGTCTCGGGCGAGCTCGTTAGCCTCATTCGCAACAGCCGCCAGCTTCTCGATGGCCTGCTCCAGCGGGAGGTTCCGCCATTGCGGGGCTTCCAGAATCTTGAGCTGCAGCGCGAACTCCGCAACCTGACACTGCGGCTGCGGGAACCGGGCACCGCTGGCAAGTGAGCTGGCGAAGCGGTCCCTCCGCTTGATCCGCGCAGGGCAGGAGCCGGTTGGCCACAGCCTTTTGCGGCGATCAGGATCGCACCGCGACGGCTAGCGACAGAGCCAGCAGCGCGTAACCGCGGCAAGCCGGTCAGGAAAAATCGCCCTGGTGGAACACAGCGGCTTTCGACACGCCTTTTTCGGTGCGGACTCTGTTTGGGACGTGGTCCTCGTTGCGGGTAACCTCGCGGGTTCAGGTCGAAAAGTCACATAGTCGTCAGGATGCCGCACTCTTTTGTGCTGCTCGGAAACACCGTGGCGATCCTTCCGCCGTTGCTCAGGGCACACTACGATCCCTATCGGCCACTTTGATCAGCAGGCGCGCACCAACCGCGCCGGATGCTGGCAACGGCCAGCTAAGGTGCCGAGACCCAGTGCCGGCAAAGCGGCATGCAGCCGCTCGGGTCGCGCGGTTGCCAGGAGTGCGAGCCGCCCCTGGCCCAACGGGAGCCCGCATGCCTGACGTGCGACCTGACGTGCGACCGCTGCAGCGACGTCGATGAGCTCGGCCCGGCCGGCCAATATCGGTTCCAGCAGTTCCGTGAGAAAGCTGTAATGGGTACAACCGAGGACTACTCGATCGGCACCGCGCCGCAGTAGCGGATCCACAACCCGCCCCACTTCTTCTAAGAATTCCGCCCCGTTTAGACGCAGCATCTCCACTCGTGTCGCCCATCCTGGGCAGGGAACCACCTCGACCGCCACATGAGATGCATGCTCTTCTATTAACCGCTGCAACCGCTCGCTTCGCGCGGTTACTTCGGTGGCAAGTACGGCAATGCGTCGGCTGTGCGAGGTCGCGGCGGCGGGCTTCACACCCGGTTCCACACCGACCACAGGAATGCCTGGGTGCTGGTGGCGGAGCTCGTTTACAGCCGCGGCGGTGGCGGTATTGCAGGCCACGACCAACAACCGGCAGCCCTCCTCCTGGACCAGGTACCGACCAATGGCCAGCACTCGACCACGAATGAAGTCGTCGGGTTTGCTGCCGTAAGGGACATGGGCCGTATCCGCCAAATAGGCCAGATCGGTTTTTGGCAGGTGGCGAGCGACCGCGGCCAGCACCGAAAGCCCGCCGAGTCCGGAATCGAATATGCCGATCATGCTGAG
>JAEHCY010000025.1 GCA_016880695.1 Chromatiaceae bacterium
CCAGCGATCCCTAAGACATGAGTAGCGTGCGGTGCGTACCAATGCGCCACCGCACCCTGGGACGTCTCCCCCTCTGCCCCCGGACAGGACCCGTTTTCCCATGACCGATCCCCTCGTAATTGCCCGCCACAGCATTCTGGAGCCCCAAGGTCTCGCCGAGCGAGACCTCGAGCGGGTCCTCGACGAGCTGATGGGCCCCAGCGTCGATGCCGCCGACCTCTTCTTCCAGGCGACGCGCGCCGAGTCCTGGATGATCGAGGATGGCATCCTCAAGGAGGCCAGCTATAACATCGAACGGGGAGCGGGCATCCGTGTGGTGAGCGGCGAGAAAACCGGCTTCTCCTATAGCGATGAGATCGAGCTCCCGGTTCTCCTGGAGGCGGCCAAAGCAGCCCGCGCCATCGCCAGCGGCGGGCGCAGCGCCAGCGTTCCGGTTCAGGGGGTGGTAGCATCCCGGCGGCTGTATGCCCCGGTTAACCCCCTGGAGAGCCTCGAGCAGGAGGCGAAGGTAGCGCTGCTGCGCCGGGTGGATGCGGAGGCACGCGCCGCCGATCCGCGGGTGAAACAGGTCATCGTAAGCCTGGTTGCGGTACAGGACCTGGTTCTGATTGCGGCCACCGACGGTACCCTGAGCGGTGATGTGCGTCCCCTGGTGCGTCTGAACGTGAGCGTGATCACCGAGGACAAGGGGCGGCGCGAGCAGGGATCGAGCGGCGGGGGCGCGCGCGAAACCCTGGCGTTCCTGCTTGAGGGGGATCGCGCACTCGGCTACGCGCGGGAGGCCGTGCGCCAGGCCCTGGTCAATCTAGATGCGAGCGAGGCCCCTGCGGGTACCCTTACCGTGGTGCTGGGACCCGGCTGGCCCGGTGTGCTTCTGCACGAGGCGGTGGGACACGGTTTGGAGGGGGACTTCAATCGCAAGGGGACCTCGGCCTTTGCCGGGCGGCTGGGGGAGCGGGTGGCAGCTCCGGGGGTGACCGTGGTGGATGACGGCACCCTGCCAGGGCGGCGCGGCTCCCTCAACATCGACGACGAGGGTACGCCGACTCAGTGCACGGTCCTCATCGAGGGGGGCATTCTGCGCGGCTACATGCAGGACAGATTGAATGCCCGCCTGATGGGGATGGCCCCCACCGGCAACGGGCGGCGGGAATCCTATGCCCACCTGCCGATGCCCCGCATGACCAACACCTACATGTTGCCGGGTCCCTATGATCCGGGGGAGATCATCGCCTCGGTGGACAAGGGCCTGTACGCGGTGAACTTCGGTGGCGGGCAGGTGGACATCACCTCGGGTAAGTTCGTTTTCTCGGCGAGCGAGGCCTATCTGATCGAAAACGGGCGGGTTACCCGCCCGGTGAAGGGGGCGACCCTTATCGGTAACGGCCCCGATGTGCTCACCCGCGTCCGCATGGTGGGTAACGACCTGGCGCTGGATGCGGGCGTGGGCACCTGTGGCAAGGAGGGTCAGAGCGTCCCGGTGGGTGTTGGCCAGCCGACGCTGCGCATCGATGGACTGACCGTCGGGGGGACCAGCGCGTGACCCCCCACAGCTCCCTGCGCTCATCCTCCCCTGACACCGAATCCCCCGTGAGCATCGGCCTCGCGGATCCGCTTGAGCGGCAGGCGCGGCTCTCGACGCTGGTTGCCGAGGTTCTCGCCGAGGCCCGCCGCCTCGGGGCCAGCGCCGCGGAGGCGGCGGCCAGTCAGGACGCCGGTGCGGTGGTCACCGTCCGGCTGGGGGAGGTGGAGACGGTTGAGCACACCCGCGACAACGGCCTTGGGGTCACCGTCTACTTCGGCACGCGCAAAGGCTCCGCCAGCACCTCGGACCTGAGCCCGCAGGCGGTTCGGGACACGGTGGCCGCCGCTTGTGCCATTGCCCGCCACACCATGGAGGATCCCTGCGCCGGTCTAGCGGATGCGGCAGACCTGGCCCTCGAGGTCCCCGACCTCGGACTCTACCACCCCTGGGACCTGAGCGTGGAGCAGGCGATTGTTCTGGCCCAGGAATGTGAGGCAGCGGCGTTCCACGCCGATCGCCGCATTACCAATTCCGAGGGCGCGGCCCTCAGCAGCCATTCCGGTGTGCAGGTGTATGGCAACAGCCACGGCTTCATCGGAGGTTATCCGAGCAGCCGACACAGCCTGAGCTGTGCGGTGATCGGCGAAGATGGGGGTGGAATGCAGCGTGACGATTGGTGGAGCGTGGCGCGTTTCCCCGCCGGGCTTGAGGACCCGGTCGCGGTCGGTCGGCGGGCGGCGGAGCGGGCGGTGGCGCGGCTGGGTGCGCGCCGCTTGAGCACCCGCCGTGCCCCGGTGTTGTTTCAGGCAGAGGTGGCGGTGAGCCTGTTGCGGCACCTCCTCGGCGCTATCAAAGGGGGTGCCCTGTACCGCCGTGCCAGCTTCCTGCTCGATCGGCTGGGGCAACCGATTTTCCCCGAGCTGGTGCGCATCCACGAGGACCCCCATCTACCTGGGGGCCTTGGCAGCGCCCCCTTCGACGGCGAGGGGGTGGCCACCCGGGCGCGGGATCTGGTGGCGGGGGGCATCCTTCAGGGCTATGTCCTCGACAGCTATTCCGCCCGCAAGCTGGGTCTCAGAAACACGGGAAACGCCGGTGGCGTGCACAATCTGCGCATCGATCCCACCGGGCCCGATCGGGCCGGCCTGATCGAGCGCATGGGATCGGGGCTGCTGGTGACCGAGCTCATGGGCCAGGGGAGCAACACCGTCACCGGAGACTATTCCCGCGGCGCCAGCGGCTTCTGGGTCGAGCAGGGGGCCATCGCCTATCCGGTGGAGGAGATCACCATTGCCGGTAATCTGCAGGCAATGTTCCTCGGGCTGCTGGCCGTGGGCAGTGACGACTGTATCCCGGGGTCAACCAAGACCGGCTCCTGGTTGATCGAAGAGATGACCATCGCCGGGGAGTGAGCCGGGTTGCCGCGCGCGAGCGGCGGCGCTGGCATCAACCGGGATTCCCCTGTTGCGGCCTCCTCGGGGCAAACGGCGCCTAATCGAGCAGGGACCAACCGTTCGTTCTGAGCCTGGTCGGAGCGGGCCAGGTGGTTCCAACAACGGTTTCGAGGATCAGTGCAGTCTTTTGGGATTGAGGGCGTCGACCCGTTGTGCGAGGGATTCGGCGTCGAAGCCGTCGAGTCCCGCTAGCAGCTCCTCGACGTCTTGAGCGAGCTGGGCAACATTCGACTCGCGGATCACCGCCTTGACCTCGAGCAGCGCGCGCGGCTGCATGCTGAATTCCCGCAGCCCCATGCCCAAGAGCAACCGGGTGAAGCGGGGGTCCCCGGCCATCTCGCCGCACATCCCCACCGGGATGCCCTGGCGCTGGCCAGCCTCGATGACCATGCGAATGAGCCGGAGAATGGCCGGGTGCAGGGGGTCGTAAAGATAGGTGACGGCCTCGTCGACGCGGTCTATGGCCAACGTGTACTGAATCAGGTCATTGGTCCCGATGGACAGGAAGTCCAGTCGGCGGGCGAAGCTGCCCGCGGCCAAGGCGGCTGCGGGAACCTCGATCATGCCGCCGACGGGGATGTCGGGATCGAAGGCGAGGCCCTCGCTCTGCAAGGCCTGCTTGGTTTCCTCGATCAGGCGCAGCACCGAGGCGAGTTCCTGGAGGCTCGAGAGCATCGGAATCATCAGGCGCACCGGGCCCAGGGCCGAGGCCCGCAGGATGGCCCGCAGTTGCGGTCGGAACAGCTCGGGCTCGCGCAGGCACAGCCGAATTGCCCGCAGGCCAAGGGCCGGGTTGCAGGGGGCCGGGCAGGGCAGCGGGTGCCCTTCGGCCTGTTTGTCCACTCCCAGGTCGAGGGTGCGGATGGTGACCGGTATCGCGCCCATGCCTTCGACCACCTGCCGATAGGCGTCGAGCTGTTCCTCCTCATCGGGCAGGGAATCGCGGTTCATGTAGAGGAACTCGGTGCGGTAGAGCCCGACTCCCGCCGCGCCGTTGCCCCGCGCCGTGGCAATGTCGTCAGGGATCTCAATGTTGGCCAGCAGCTGAATCCCCACCCCATCGAGACTTACCGACGGGCGGTGCAGGATCTTCTTCAAGGCCGCCCGCCGAGCCTCGTAGGCGCGAATGCGCTCGCGGTAGTACCCGAGGATGGCCGGGGTGGCCTCCGCGAGCACCACCCCGTTGAGGCAATCCACCACCAGGGTCTCGCCATCGCGCAGATAGCGGGTGATGTGGTGGACCCCGACGATGGCGGGGAGATCGAGGCCGCGGGCCAGGATCGCGGTGTGCGACATGGGACCGCCGAACTCGGTGACGAAGGCGGCGATGCCACGCTGCTTGAGCACAATCACATCCGCCGGCAACAGGTCCTGGGCCACCAGGATGCGACCTCGCAGATCTGCACGGCGGAGATCCTTGGTCGACTCGGGTCCGAGCAAGGCCTTCTGGATCTGGTTGACCACATGCTCGACGTCCTGCTTACGACTGCGCAGGTAGGCGTCTTCCATCTCCTCGAATACCCGCACCAGGTTATCGCGGTGGACCTGTAGGGCCCATTCGGCGGCGCAGAGCTGATTGCGAATGAGGTGCGCGGTGGTCTCGGTGAGGGTGACATCCTGCAGCATGAGCAGATGGGTGTCGATGAACTGGGCGATGCTCGCCGAGGCGGTCGCTGGAATCTGCCGACGGACGGCCTGAAGTTCCTGCTGTGCCCGCGCGATGGCCCGCAGCAGCCGCTGGATCTCGTCCTCGACCTCGGTGCTCTCGATACGCCGAGGTGGCACTTCGATGGGCCCGCCCCGGGTTAGCAGGAACGCCGGCCCCAGCGCGATGGCCCGCGCCGTGCCGATGCCCACCCCGAGGCAGGAGAAGGTCACTCCGACTCCCCGAAGCGATCGGCGATGAGCGCCTCGAGCGCCTTCGAGGCCGCGTTCTCGTCGTGGCCCTCGATCTCGAGGGTGATATGACTGCCCTGGCTGGCGGCGAGCATCATCACGCCCATGATGCTCTTGCCATTGACCCGACGGCCGTTGCGCTCCACGTGGATCTGGCTCGCGAACTGCCCGCTGCAGGTGACGAACTTGGCCGCCGCCCGGGCGTGCAGGCCGAGCTTGTTGATGATCTCTACTTGCTTGCGAATCATGGTGAAAAACGCTCCTTAGCTTGCGAGTCCACCTGCAGGATGCCGTCACGGCCACCGCGTACGGCCTTCTCCGCAAGGGCCTCGAGGTCGAGCCCGCAGTAATTGAGAACCCGGATGAGCATGGGTAGGTTCACGCCGGCTACCACGCGGACGGGGATGCTCACCTCGATGCGATCGGCGATGTTGCTCGGCGTCGCCCCGTAGAGATCGGTGAGGACCAGAACCCCCGCGCCCTGGTCGAGACCCTGGACCAGGGCCCGGGCCTGCGCGAGCAGCCGATCGGGGTCGCTGTCAGCGGCCACGCGAAGGGTCTCCGCCGGGACCGGGCACCGCCCGAACGTTCTGGTGGCGGTCTCGAGCAGGGAGGAGCCAATCTCGTTGTGGGTGATCAACAGTAGCCCGACGCTCATGACAGCTCCCGATGACGGGTGAGCACCCTGCGACCTGCCTGCTCGAAGTGGCGGTGCAGTTGCTCGGTCATGTACACGGAACGGTGCTGGCCGCCCGTGCAGCCCAGGGCGATGGTGAGGTAACTGCGGCCGTCGGCCTCGAAATGGGGTATCCATTGCTCCAGGAACCCAATGAGGTCTCCCCTCATCCTATCCACCAGCGGATCGCCCTCGAGAAACCCGATCACCGCCCCGTCGAGGCCGGTCAGGGGGCGAAGCTCCGCCTGCCAGTGGGGGTTGGGTAGGCAGCGCATGTCGAAGACGAAATCCACGTCGCGCGGGACACCGTGCTTGAATCCAAAGGATAGCAGCAGAAGCGATACCTCGGAGGTCGCCTTGTCCTCCACCTGTCCGCGAATCAGGTCGCGGAGCTGGTGGATGTTGGTATGGGTGGTATCGACCCGCAGGTCGGCAAGGCTCAGGATCGGCTCAAGCAGCCGGCGCTCCAGCTCGATGGCCTCCCCGAGCGAGCGCTGCGCCTGGGTCAAGGGGTGCTTGCGCCGGGTCTCGCTGAACCGCTTGATCAGGGTTTCGGTTTGGGCCTCCAAGACCAGGATCTCGCAGTGAACGCCCTGGGCGCGAAGCCCCGTGACGATCTGTGGCACCTCCTGCAGTTGCTCGGTCTGGTTGCGTGCGTCGATGCCCACAGCGCTTCGGGCGAACAGAGGCTGGTGCTCATGTGCCAGGCGCTCGGCGAGCTCGCGGAGCAGAAACACTGGCAGATTGTCGATGCAGTAGTAGCCGAGGTCCTCCAGGGTGTGGAGGGCGACGGTCTTGCCTGACCCCGACAGGCCAGTGACCAGTATGAGCTTCATCGCGATTGCGCGAACCTCTTCCGCGGGTGGTCAGGCGTCCCCTGGCAGGACGATCAGCTTCAGTTGCCGCTGCTCGAGGTCGGTGCTGGCATCGTATCCCCGTTGGCGGAGCATCTGATGGCGCACCGCCGCTTCCACCAGGATCGCCAGGTTACGACCCGGTGCGACGGGCATGGTGATTTCGGGCACCTCGAGGCCGAGGACCTCGCAATTGGTGAGACTGCCGCTCAGGCGATCCATCTGGGCCAGCTCCTGGTCCGTCAGGGCCTTCAACGCGATGATCAGATTGAGGTTTTTCTTCTGGCGCACGGCGCTGTCGCCGAACATGGAGCGGATGTTGAGCACGCCGAGTCCGCGTACCTCGAGGAAGTCGCGCAACAGTGGCGGGCAGGTGCCGTTCACCACGTCGGGGGCGGTTCGGGCGAACTCCGGGGCATCGTCGGCCACCAGGCGGTGACCCCGGGAGATCAGCTCCAAGGCCAGCTCGCTCTTGCCCACCGCCGCATCACCGGTCAGCAGCACGCCCATGCCGAGGACCTCCATGAATACCCCATGGAGCACGATGCGCTCGGCCAGCACATTGGTCAGGAAGTAGTTGAGGTTGCTGATGAGCTCCTGATCGCCGAGGGAGGAGCCGAGGATGGGTGTGGCGGTTCGCTCCGCCCGGGCGAAGAACTCCCAGTCGGGCTCGATGTTGTCGGAGAAGATGAGCCCCGCGGGTTGGTCGATGAACAGCTTCTCGAGGGTTTCGCGGTAGGCGGTGGGGCCGAGGTTAGCGAGGTAAACCAGCTCGGCGTGGCCGACGATCTGAATGCGGTTGGGGTGGATGCAGTTGAGGGTGCCCACCAGGGTCTGATTGGCGGTGGAGGGAACCTCGCCACGCAGGGGCTTGTTACGGCCGAGATCTCCGGTGAGCCAGTGGATCCTGAGCTCCGCGCCGAGACTCTCGACGAGATCCTCGAGGGTGCGCACGCTGGCCTCGGGCGTGTGGGGATTGCCTAGCCCGGTTGGAGGTGGCGTAGGATCTCGCCCGGGTCGCTGGCCGCCCGGAGCTTCTCGCGCCGCTCTGGGTTATCGAACAGCTCGGCGAGTTGGCCCAGGAGCTGCAGATGGGTCTCGGTGGCGGACTCGGGGACCACCAGCGCGAACGCGAGATCCACGGGCTTGCCATCGATCGCATCGAAATCCAGGGCCTGCGCCAGCTGTACGAAGGCACCGATGGGCTGGGTGGCCGCGCGCAGCCGCGCGTGGGGCAGCGCGATGCCGTGGCCGATGCCAGTGCTGCCGAAGCGCTCCCGTTCGCGCAATCGGCCGAAGACTTCCTCGGGTGCCACATTGGGCAGGGCGGTGGCGAGATACTCCGCTAGCACCTCGAGCAGGCGCTTCTTACTCTGAACATCCAAGCCAGTGCCGATGCGCTCGGCGACGATGAACTGAGGAGGGAACATGTATCGGATCCTATGGTGAAAATGAGGGTGGTGCGGACCCGCGCAGGCGGTTGGCTACGCCGGCGCGGGTTCCTCACCAGCGCGTTACTCGGGCTCAGGCTCCGGTTGCCCGCTGCCCCGGTGGTTGACCTTCTTTTCCTTGTGCTTCTTGATCTGCCGGTCGAGCTTGTCGATCAGTTCGTCGATTGCTGCATACATGTCTTCCTCGACCGCGTCGGCGAAGACGCTGGCGCCATTGACGTGGATGGTGGCCTCCGCTTTTTGACGCAGCTTGGCGACGCTCAAGATGACATGGACGTTGATTACCTGGTCGAAATGCCGCGACAGCCGTTCGAACTTGTTCTCGACGTAGCCCTTGAGCGCGTCGGTGATGTCGACGTGATGACCGGTCAAACTCATTTGCATCGTGAGTCTCCTCTCTACCCAAAGACCTGCTAGAGCAGGCGCTTGCGCTCGTGGGAGGGGCGAATGCCCATCCCCTCGCGGTACTTGGCGATGGTTCGCCGCGCGACCTCGATGCCCTGGGCACCGAGGATGCGAGAAATGCTCTCGTCGCTGAGCGGTTTGCGCGGGGGCTCGGCGGCGATGAGCTTCTTGATCACTGCGCGAATGGCGGTGGACGAGCATTCGCCACCGGCCGCGGTGCTCAGATGACTGGAGAAGAAGTACTTGAGCTCGAAGGTCCCCCGCGGGGTGTGCATGTACTTCTGGGTGGTGACGCGGGAGACGGTGGATTCGTGCATCTGCAGTATCTCGGCCACATCCCTGAGCACCAGCGGTTTCATCGCCTCCACCCCATGCTCGAAGAAGCCGCGCTGCAGATCGACCAGGGTACTCGCCACCCGAACCAGGGTTTCATTGCGACTGGCGATGCATTTGATCAGCCAGCGCGCCTCGTTGAGGTGGTTCTTGAGACAGGTGTTGTCTTGACTCTGGTCGGCGCGGCGCACCAGGCGCGCATAATCCGGATTGACCCGCAGTCGGGGTACCGCCTCGGGATTGAGCTCTACCCGCCAGACGCCGTCGCGCTTGGAGACGAGGACGTCGGGGATTATGTAGTCGGGCTCGGTGGTGCCTGCCAGGCTGCCGGGGCGTGGGTTGAGGGAGCGGATCAGGTGTCTGATGGCCTCCAGGTCCTGATCGCTGAGCAGGGCCCGGCGCCGGATCTGGGCGTAATCCTTGGCGCTGAGGAGGGCAAAATGGTCCCGGCAGACGGTGATTGCGGCCGCGAGCAGGGGCGTGTCCTCGGGCAGTTGCCGCAATTGGATGAGCAAGCACTCCTGCAGTGAGCGTGCCCCAACGCCCACGGGTTCGAGGCTCTGCACGCGGTGCAGCACCGCCTCGATATCTTGGAGGGAGAGGTCATCGTCGCCCACCGTGCCGCGGATCTCCTCCAGGGGGCAGCCGAGATAGCCGTCGTCATCGATGGCGTCGACGATGGCTGTGGCGATGGCCTCGTCGTCGGCACTGAAATGCGACAGGTTGATCTGCCAGCGTAGCTGGTCGCGTAGCGTCAGCCGCGTGGCCCTCAGGGCCAGGAAGTCGACCTCTTCCTCTGCCCGGGATCCACCCGTGGGCAAATAGCCGTCGTAGATGTCGCTCCAATCGGAGTCGACCGGCAGCTCGTCGGGCAGGGCGGATCGTTCCGGGTTGAGCTCCTCTTCGCCGTTGCCAAAGGGGGCTGCATCCGCCGCGAGCTCCAGGTCGGCACCGCCGGCGTAATCGCCGTTGCGGGGTTCGATCGTATCTCCCTCCTCTTCCGCCTCCAGCATCAGGTTGGATTCGATCGCCTCCTGGACCTCCTGGCGCAGATCGAACGCCGAGAGCTGCAGCAGGCGAATGGACTGCTGCAACTGGGGTGTCATGGTGAGCTGCTGCCCGAGCCGCAACTGAAGCGTTTGTTTCATGGCCGGAGCGGTTTCGGTGCGTGCCTGATGCGGAGAAGGATGCCAGCGGAGATTCTAGTGGAAAACACCCACGGAGGGATCAACGCTCACGTTCGCCGCCAGGCGCCTGCGCGGGGGCATCAGAGTCGGAAGTGGGCACCGAGGTAGACTGCACGCACCTCGGCGTTATTGAGCAGGCTTTGGGGATCGCCCTCGGCGATCACCGTGCCCTCGTTGATGATGTAGGCACGGTTGCAGATGTCGAGGGTCTCGCGGACGTTGTGGTCGGTGATGAGCACGCTGATCCCTCGCTCCGTGAGCTGAGCCACGATGTTCTTAATGTCGCCGACGGCGATCGGATCGACGCCGGCGAAGGGCTCATCGAGCAGCATGATCCGCGGGTCCACGGTCAGCGCGCGGGCGATCTCCAGGCGGCGCCGCTCCCCTCCCGAGAGACTGAGCGCCACGCTGTTGGCTACGTGCTCGATGCCGAGCTCCCCGAGGAGGTCGTCGCAGCGCTGCTGGCGCTCTTTGGGGCTGAGATCCCGGCGCATCTCGAGGATTGCAAGCAGATTGTCGCGGGCGCTGAGCTTGCGGAAGGCGGACGGCTCCTGGGCCAGATAGCTGAGCCCGCGGCGGGCGCGGGCGTGCATCGGCAGCAGGGTGATGTCCTCCCCGTCGAGGTGGATGCTGCCCTGGTCGGAGGGGATCAGTCCCACGATCATGTAGAAGCAGGTGGTCTTGCCGGCGCCGTTGGGACCGAGCAGGCCGACCACCTCTCCGCTCTCCACATGGAGCGAAACGCCGTTAACCACGCGGCGCTTGCGAAACTGTTTGACCAGGTTTTCGGCGCGCAGAACGCTCATCGGCCGCCCGGTTTGACGGTGACGTGCACGCGTTCCTTACCCTTGGCGCTGGCGCCCGCCCGAACCAAGGCCCGCTGGCGATCGTAGGTGATGCGGTCGCTGCGGAAGGTGTCCTCCCCCTGGCGGACCTCCGCCTGGTCGATGAGCTGGATCTCGTCGCCCGCGATGTCATACTCCACGCGCAGGGCCTTCGCCTGGATCTCCTTGGGCTGTTTATCTAGGGTCTGGTTGAAGCGCACGGGGTTCCCGCGGGCCTCGATCCGCTGCGCTTTGTGCTCGGGGTGGCGGATGGTGACCACGTCGGCCAACAGGCGCATGCTGCCCTGGCGGGCATCCACGTTGCCGCGGTAGACGCTGACACCCTGGTTTTCGTCGATCTCCACGCTGTCGGCGGAGATCTCCAGCGGTTGGTCTTTGTCGCTCTCCAGGGCCCAGGAAGGCGGGGGCGACACCAATAATAGGAGGCCACACAGGCCCCAAAGGACTTGCTCAGTCGAACGCATAGTAACTCCTCACCTTGGATAGTAGCTTGATCCGTGCCGGCTCGCCGAGCCACGCCTGGAGCCCAACCGCTTCCACCCAGTTGCCCACGCTGGCGATGCGCACCGGCTGGTCGGTCTCGGCGTATTGGGTCTCCCGCTGCAGCCGCAGCTCCTCGGTGAGGAGCTCCACAGGCTCGACGCCGGGCGCGCGCACGCGCTCGACGCGCACCGAACCGCGTAGACGCACCCACTCGGCATCCGGAGTCACCCGGCCCTGCTCGGAGCGGATTTCCCAACGGGAGCCATCCTCGGCGATGATCACCAGGTGGGGATGGTCGAGCTCGCTGGTATTGTCGTCGGGGTAATGGCGCATCTGTTGCGCAGTCAGGCGGCGGTTGGGGCTACCCGAGGGCGACAGGGTGGTTGCCCGGAGGCCATCGATCTGGTAGTCCGGTCGATGGGTATCCACCGACCGAGGCTGCGGCGGAGGCGCGCTCTCGCGAGCGACCCACCAGGTCCCGAAGCAGGTCGCCACGAGGATCGGTACTAGGATGTGCTCACGGGAAAGCGGCATGCGGGGCTGGGCTCAGAGGTAGCACTCGAGCATTCCTGGGAGCGTGCCCTGGGCTTCCATGATGAGCTCGCAGAGATCCCGGGCGGCGCCGCGCCCCCCGCCCGAGGGGGTCTGCCAGTGGGCATGCCGCTGCACCAGGGGATGGGCGTCGCCCACCGCGACCGCCAAACCGGCACGGCGCAGGATGGGTAGATCCATGAGGTCGTCACCCACATAGGCGATCTGGGCGTCCTCCAACCCTAGGGAGCGCTTGAGGTCTTCATAGGCCGGGAGCTTGTCCCGGCGTCCCTGGAATAGGTGCTGAATCCCAAGGCTCTCCATGCGCAGCCGCACCACCTCCGAGGTCCGTCCCGTAATCACGGCCAGGATTACCCCCGTCTCCTGCAGCATGGTCATGCCGTGGCCATCTCGCGAGTTAAAGGCCTTGTACTCCTCGCCCTGGTCGCCGAGGAACAGACTGCCATCGGTTAGGACACCGTCCACGTCGAAGATCACCAAGCGGACCGCCTTTGCCCTTGCCAGTACGTCCTGCATGGGTTTCCCCCTGAAGGTTCAGACCACACCCGCACGCAGAAGGTCGTGCATGTTCAGCGCGCCAATCAGATACCCATCCCCATCGACCACCAGCAGGCCATTGATCTTGCGCGAGTCCATGAGCTGGAGGGCCTCCGCGGCGAGGATGTCGGCGGGCACGGTGAGGCAGTTTGTCGTCATGACCTGGGCGATCGGCGTGGTGCGAAAGTCGAGATCCCGGTCGAGGGTGCGGCGCAGGTCCCCGTCGGTGAATATCCCGCGCACCCGATTTTCCCCGTCGACGATGGCGCTCATGCCCAGTCCCTTCTTCGACATCTCCACCAGAGTGTCCTTCAGCGCAGCCTGCACGTCCACCCGCGGGATGGCCTTGCCCCGATGCATGATGTCGCCCACGTGCAGCAGCAGGCGTCGGCCCAGGCTCCCGGCTGGGTGCGAGCGGGCGAAGTCCTCTGCCGTGAAACCCCGGGCCTCGAGCAGGGCCACCGCGAGTGCATCGCCCATGGCAAGGGCGGCGGTGGTGCTCGCGGTGGGCGCCAGACCCAGCGGGCAGGCCTCCTTGGCGACGCTGACGTCGATGTTGACATCGGCCGCACGGGCAAGGCTGGAGCCAGGGTTGCCGGTTAGCGCGATGAGTGGGATGCCGAGGCGCTTGATCAGGGGCAGGATGGTGAGCATCTCGTCGGTCTCGCCCGAGTGGGAGAGCGCCAGCACGACGTCTTTAGGGGTGATCATGCCCAGATCGCCGTGGCTGGCCTCGCCTGGGTGGACAAAGAATGCCGGGCTGCCCGTACTGGCCAGGGTCGCCGCGATCTTGCCGCCGACGTGACCCGATTTCCCCATGCCGAGTACCACGATGCGCCCAGTGCATCCCAACATGAACCGACAGGCAGCGACGAAGCATCCGTCGATACGCTCTCGCAGCACCGCGATGGCCTGCGCCTCGGTTTCGAGCACCGCCCGACCCAGTGCAAGGAGCGAGTCGGCGTGTACTTCCCGAGGGTCTGCAGGGGAGGTGGTTTCCCTCTGGCGAATGCGAGAGATCTTAGAGCAAGCCACGTTCGTCAGCCTCGGCGGAACTCCCCAGAGGGGCACGGGTAAGGGTGAGCCAAAGCAGGCGGTCTCTTTGCCCCTGCTGTGCCGCTAGATTGTACAGGTTTGCGCTTGGGAGGGTGCTGCGGGCAGCCACGAGGAGGGTACCGGGGGTTTCCTGGCCCCCGGGGGTTTGCTTGACGCTTGCGAGGCACACCCGGAGAATGGCGCCCCACAGCGAATTCTTGGACCTTTCTGCGGAGCGCTCATGGTGAGTCAGCAGGTTCGCGGCGCCGGGGCGCAGCGGACGGGTGTGGCCCAGGCGGGGAGCACGGGCGGCGAGGTGTTGGTGCGGGTGCGGGGTGTCTCCTTCCGCCGCGGCGATCGGATCATCTTCGACGGTGTCGATCTCGATATCCGCCGCGGCACCATCACCGCCATCATGGGGCCATCTGGAACCGGTAAGACCACCCTGCTCAAGCTGATCAGCGGGCAGTTGCATCCGGACGCCGGGACCGTGGAGGTGGATGGACACAACGTCCACGCGCTCGGCCGCGCCGAGCTCTACCGGCTGCGCACCCGCATGGGCATGCTGTTTCAGACCGGCGCCCTATTGACCGATTTGGACGTCTTCGAGAACGTGGCCTACCCGCTCAGAGAGCACACCCGTTTGACCGAGTCCATGATCCGCAAGCTGGTGCTCCTGAAGCTGGAGTCCGTGGGTCTGCGGGGGGCCGCGCGTTTGATACCCGGCGAGCTCTCCGGGGGCATGGCGCGCCGCGTTGCGCTGGCCCGCGCAGTGGCCCTGGACCCCATGATGATCCTCTACGATGAGCCCTTCACCGGCCAGGACCCCATCTCCATGGGGGTGCTGGTAAGCCTCATCCGCCAGCTCAACGACGCCAGCCAACTTACCAGCGTTGTGGTCTCCCACGACGTGCGGGAGACCGCATCCATCGCCGACTTCATCTACATCATCGCCGACGGCCGTGTGATGGCCGAGGGGGCACCCGGGCAGGTCATGGGGTCGGCGGCCCCTTGGGTGAATCAGTTCGTGCAGGGTCTTCCCGATGGCCCGGTCCATTTCCATTATCCAGCCCCAGGGTTGGAGCAGGACCTCTTCGCCTGAGCGATGTTGGAGGCGCTGGCACGACTCGGCCGGGTGGGCCTCGGTCTGCTTGAACGCATAGGCCGAGCCCATTTGCTGTTGGCCGGCATGTTAGGCGGGCTGGTGAGCTTGCTACTGCGGCCCCGGTTATTGGTGCAGCAGACCTGGAGCATCGGGGTGCTCTCCACGATCATCATCACGGTTTCCGCCCTGTTTGTGGGAATGGTGCTCGGGCTTCAGGGCCATTACGTGCTCTCGCAGTTCGGCGCGGAAGAGAGCCTCGGCGTGATGGTGGCGGCCTCGCTAGTGCGGGAGCTCGGGCCGGTGGTCGCGGCGCTGCTCTTCGCCGGCCGCGCGGGTTCCGCCCTCACCGCCGAGATCGGCCTGATGAAGGCCACCGAGCAGCTTTCCGGTCTGGAGATGATGGCGGTGGACCCGGTGCGACGGATTCTCACGCCTCGATTTTTCGGCGGTTTCTTGTCGATGCCGATGCTCGCTGCCATGTTCAGTGCCGTGGGCGTGCTGGGTGGATACTTCGTCGGCGTGGGGCTGCTCGGGGTAGACGAGGGTGCCTTCTGGAGCCAGATGCAGGCCAAGATCGACCTGCATGAGGACGTCTACAATGGGGTGATCAAGAGCCTGGTCTTCGGTTTTGTCTGCACCTGGATCGCCCTGTTCCAGGGGTATGATGCCACGCCCACCTCGGAGGGGGTAAGCAGCGCGACGACCCGAACCGTGGTGCACTCGGCGCTCGCCGTATTGGGACTCGACTTTATATTGACCGCGCTTATGTTCGGAGAATGACCATGTCGCGTATGCGAGCCATCGAGATTGGTGTGGGTGCCTTCATGGTCGCGGGCTTCGTGGCGCTCTTTTTCCTCGCCATGCAGGTGAGTAACCTGAGCACTGCGAGCACTGGCGAGGGTTTCCCAATCAAGGCGCGCTTCGACAACATCGGCAGCCTCAAGGTGCGTTCGCCGGTCAGCATGGCCGGGGTGCGTGTGGGTCGGGTGGTGGATATCGGATTCGACCCCAAGACCTTCGAGGCGGTGGTCACTCTGCACATCGAGTCGCGCTACAACACTATCCCCGAGGACACCTTCGCCAACGTATTCACCGCGGGGCTACTCGGAGAGCAGTACATCAGCCTGGACCCCGGGGGAAGCGATCGGTACCTGAAGGCGGGCGATGAGATCCGCCACACCCAGTCGGCCATGGTGCTCGAGCAGCTCATTGGGCAGTTTCTGTTCAAGAAGGCAGAGGAGCAGAAATGAACCAGTTGAAGGCGTTGATGCTCGCGTTGATCCTCTGTCTGCCGGTAGTGGGTTGGGCGGCCGATGACATGGCCTCCGCACTCGTGCGCAATACCAGTGAGCGCATGCTGACCACCCTCAAGGAGCGGCGTGCGGAGATCGACCGGCA
>JAEHCY010000169.1 GCA_016880695.1 Chromatiaceae bacterium
CCGGGCGGGAGGGAGGCCGGCGGGTGGTGCATCGCCTGGGATTTGGTCCAACTACCGTTAGCAATGGGCGTAGACATACGATTCGACGGTTGAGTTGAGAAGCGAGGGTATCCTTACCCGGCGCCGCGACCGCGTCAAACGGTTTTCATCAAGGGGGCCGCCTCATACGCCGTCGGACAGGGGGAGGTGAATGGTTACCAGGGGACGTTGTAGATCAGCGGCTCTTTCGGTAGCGATTGATGATGGGCAACAGGTCCGCTATCAGCACGGCCTTGCCGAGGATAAGTGCCGCGACGAAGATTGAAATCGCGGACAATGGTGCGATTCCGGTTCCCTTGGCCACAACACCCTGACCGCGTCGCAGATTGTTTTACAACCTCTAAGTTGGCGGATCGCGGACGCGTGCCCAAGCTCGAATTTCTGCTCCCCGGCGATCCGGCCACGCGCACCGGCGGTTACCTTTACGATCGGCGCATCGCCGAAGGGCTTACCAACCTAGGCTGGCAGGTGCGGATACATGCCCTGGATGCGAGCTTTCCCCATCCCAGCGCCGCCGCGCTGGCCGAGGCGACAGGCATTCTGGGCGATCTGCCGGCGGGCAGCCGGGTGGTCATCGATGGTCTCGCCCTCGGCGGTATGCCCGAGTCGGTTCAGGCAGAGCGCCACCGACTGCGGCTCATCGCCCTGATCCATCATCCGCTGGCCGAGGAAACCGGGCTCGGCAGCGATACCCGCGCTCGCCTGCGACGGGACGAGACCCAAGCCCTCGCCGCGGTACGTCGGGTGATCGTGACCAGCGCCAGCACGGCGCGGGCACTCGAGGATTACGCGGTGGCGCCCGAGGCGGTGGTCGTAGTGGAGCCGGGAACCGACTCCGTCCCCGCTTCCACGCCACAGGACCACCCCCCCTGGCATCTCTTGTGCGTCGCCACCCTGGTCCCCCGGAAAGGCCACGCGGTGCTGTGCGATGCGCTCGCGAGCCTGCGGGATCGGCCCTGGCGGCTCACCTGTGCTGGCAGCACCGAACGCGACCCTGCCACGGCCGCGGCGCTGCGCCAGCGGATCGCGCGGCTCGGCCTCGGCGATCGGGTGGAACTGCTCGGCGAGGTCGCCGATACCCACCTGCAGCAGCTCTATCGCCAGGCCCACCTGTTCGTGCTGGCGTCCTTTCATGAGGGCTATGGCATGGCCCTCGCCGAGGCCCTGGCCCATGGTCTGCCGGTGGTGAGCACCCGCGCGGGGGCCATTCCCGAGACCGTCCCGCCACAGGCCGGCCTGCTGGTGCCTTCCGGTGACGTGCCGGGTCTCGCCCAGGCCCTGGAGCAGGTCCTGAGCCAACCCGCCAAGTACGAGTGGCTGCGTGAGGGGGCGCGCCGGGCGCGCGCCGCCCTGCCCACCTGGTCCCAGGCGTGCGCGCGCTTTGCCCGGGCGGTCTCGGCGGTGTGACACCCATGAGTGGCTTCAGCGCCGAATGGCTTAGCCTGCGGGAGGAGGCCGACACCGCCGCCCGACCCAGCGCCCTGGCCCGCACCCTGCGCCGGCGGCTAGGCACCGCCGGGGAGCGGCGGGTGCTCGACCTCGGCAGCGGCACCGGCGCCAATCTGCGGTACCTAGCCCCCAGGCTTGGCGGGCGGCAGATCTGGCGCCTGGTGGATAACGCCCCGGGGCTGCTCGAAGAAACGGTGCCGCGGACGGCGCGGTGGGCGCATCAGCGGGGGTACCACTTCAGCGGGCAGGCGGGCGGGTTTCACCTGAGCGGTCCCGGGTTTGCGGTCACCGGCCACACCCTGAGCCTGAACCTGCACCACGAGCAAAACCGGCTTCCGCTCACCGGCTGTCATCTGGTGACCGCCTCGGCGCTGCTCGATCTGGTCTCGTCAGCCTGGCTTGTGCCTCTTCTCGGCCGCTGCGGGGGACAGGGCGCCGTCCTTTGCTTCGCCCTCACCTACGACGGCCGCGCGGACTGGTCGCCGCCGCTCCCAGAGGACGCCCAGATACTCGCCCTGTTCAACCGCCACCAGTACGGCGACAAGGGCTTTGGCCCCGCGCTTGGCCCCACCGCCAGCGATGCCTGCGCTGCACGGCTCAAGCACCTGGGCTACCGGGTCTATCGGCGCCCCAGCGACTGGTGCCTGGGTCCAGCCGCCGCCCGCCTGCAGGCCGCCCTCGCCGAGGGGATCTGGGCGGCCGCAC
>JAEHCY010000170.1 GCA_016880695.1 Chromatiaceae bacterium
CTGGTACACCAGCGCTTCTCCACCAACACCTTCCCCTCCTGGTCCCTGGCGCAGCCGTTCCGCTACCTTTGCCATAACGGCGAGATCAACACCCTGCGGGGCAACATCAACTGGATGCTGGCCCGCCGCCACAACATGACCTCCGCCACGCTTGGGGCGGATCTCGACAAGCTCTGGCCCCTGATTGGCGACGGCGCCTCCGACTCGGCCACCTTCGACAACGCCCTCGAACTGCTCCTGGCCGGAGGCTATTCCCTGCCCCACGCCATGATGCTGATGGTACCGGAAGCCTGGGCCGACAACCCGCTGATGGACGCCCGCCGCCGCGCCTTCTATGAGTACCACGCCGCGCTCATGGAGCCCTGGGACGGTCCTGCCGCCATCGCCTTCACCGACGGCCGCCGCATCGGCGCCACCCTCGACCGCAATGGGCTGCGCCCGGCCCGCTACCTGGTCACCAGCGACGACCAGGTCATCCTCTCCTCCGAGATGGGGGTGCTGCCCGTCCCCGAGGAGAAGATCGTCAAGAAATGGCGGCTGCAACCCGGCAAGATGCTGTTGATCGATCTGGAGCAGGGCCGCATCGTCGACGACGGCGAGATCAAGGAACAACTGGCCTCCGCCCATCCCTACCAGTTCTGGCTCGACGCCACCCAGATCCGCCTGGCGGATCTGCCCCCCGAGGTCGGCCCCATGGCGCCCGACTTCCAGACCCTGCTGCGCCGCCAGCAGGCCTTCGGCTACACCCAGGAGGACCTGCGCGCCTTCCTCACCCCCATGGCCATCAGCGGCGAGGACCCCATCAGCTCCATGGGCCGAGACATTCCGCCCGCGGTGCTCTCCAGCCGTCCCAAGCTGCTCTACGACTACTTCAAACAAAAGTTCGCCCAGGTCACCAACCCGCCCATCGACCCGATTCGCGAGGAGTTGGTGATGTCGCTGGTGTCCTTCATCGGTCCGCGACCCAACCTGCTCGATCTCGAGAGCGGCGGCACCCACAAGCGGCTGGAAGTCAAGCGCCCGATCCTGGACAACGTCGACCTCGAGCGGGTGCGCCGTATCGAGTACCACGTGGACCGTGCCTTTCGCACCGCCACCTTGAGCATGGGCTACTCCGTGGAGCGGGGTGCCGAGGGCATGGCCAGGGCACTGGAGGATCTCTGCCGCGAGGCCGCCGACGTGGTGCGTCAGGGCTACAACATCCTGATCCTCTCCGACCGGGCCTTGGATGCCGACCACATCGCCATACCGGCCCTGCTCGCCACCGCAGCCGTCCACCACCACCTGATTCGCACCGGATTGCGCACCGAAGTGGGCTTGGTGGTGGAAACCGGCGAGGCCAAGCGGGTCCACGAGTTCTGCCTGCTCGCCGGCTACGGCGCCGAGGCCATCAATCCCTGGTTAGCCCTCGATACCCTCTCCGCCAGCATCCCTCACCTGACCCCGCGGATGAGCGAGGCCGAGGCCCACGAGCACTACACCAAGGCCATCTCTAAGGGCATTCTCAAGGTGATGTCCAAGATGGGCATCTCTACCTACCAGTCCTACTGCGGGGCGCAGATCTTCGAGGCGGTGGGTCTGGCGAGTGAGTTCGTGGAGCGCTACTTCACCGGCACCCAGGGCGTCATCGAGGGCATCGGTCTCATGGAGGTCGCCCAGGAAACCCTGCGCCGCCATCGCCAGGCCTACGGCAACGCCCCCCTCTACCGCCAGCACCTGGATGTGGGGGGCGAGCTGGCCTTCCGCCTGCGAGGCGAGGACCACGCCTGGACCCCGGAGACCATCTCGCTCCTACAGCACGCGGTACGCTCGGGGGATTATGAGCAGTTCAAGGTCTACAGCCGGGTCATGAATGACCAGTCCGACCACCTGCGTAACCTGCGCGGTCTGTTCGAGCTCCGTTTTGCCAGCGAGCCCTTGTCCCTCGACGAGGTCGAGTCGGCGGCCGAGATCGTTCGCCGCCTGGCCACCGGCGCCATGTCCTTCGGTTCTATCTCCTGGGAGGCGCACACAACCCTCGCCATCGCCATGAACCGCCTCGGGGCCAAGTCCAACACCGGCGAGGGCGGCGAGGACCCGGTGCGTTACACGCCGCTCGATAACGGCGATTCCGCCCGCTCGGCCATCAAGCAGGTGGCCTCCGGCCGTTTCGGGGTCACCGCCGAGTATTTGGTCAACGCCGACGCACTCCAGATCAAGATGGCCCAGGGCGCCAAACCCGGCGAGGGCGGCCAGCTGCCCGGCCACAAGGTCAATGACTGGATTGCCCGGGTACGCCACTCCACCCCCGGCGTGGGGCTGATCTCCCCGCCGCCCCACCACGACATCGACTCCATCGAAGACCTGGCGCAGCTCATTCACGATCTGAAGAACGCGAACCCGAAGGCGCGCGTGCACGTGAAGCTGGTTGCCGAAGCCGGCGTCGGCACGGTCGCGGCTGGCGTCTCCAAGGCGCACGCGGACGTGGTCCTCATCTCTGGCCACGAC
>JAEHCY010000171.1 GCA_016880695.1 Chromatiaceae bacterium
GTCGCTCTCCTTGCCCTCGGTCTTGAGCTTGCCGCTGGCCCGCCACTGGTCCAGCAGCTCGATGATGTGGAACACCCGGAAGGGGTAAGCCCGCCCGATGAGGTTGGGGCCCTCCCAGCGGATGGCGGTGTAGGCGTGCCCGCACTCGGGACTGATCACATTCTTCACCTGAAGCTTCTCGGCGGCGCGCACCACGCGCTCCACCAGCTCCCGGGCGATGTCCTTGGAGCCGATCTGGATGCCGGCGTTGGTGGCCTCGAAGGCCTCTGAGCTCAGTGTCCAGGTGATCCCCACCTGCTCGAAGATCCGGGCGATGGCCGCCAGATACTCGGGGAAATTGATGATCTCCATGGAGGAGAGGAGCACCAGAAAGTCCGCGCCCTGCCGGTCCACCGGGATCTCCAGGTCGGTATCGGCCTGTACGTGCTCGATTTGGATCTGGAGGGTCTTGAACTTGAGGCCCATGGGGCTGCCGATGCGTATGGCACGCGCGGCGGCGCCGATCAGGCCCTCCGGGGCGTGGCCCGCGGCCACCATCCCCTCGCGGGCTTTGCGTACCATGTACTGGATGTCATTTCCCACCGGGCACACCAGCGAGCAGCGGCCGCACATGCTGCAGGAGTCGTAGAGCAGCTCCTCCCATTCGGCGAGCATCGCGTCGGTGACGGGGCGGGAGAGGCCCAGGGCCCGTTTGATCCGACCCCACAGGGTGAACTCCTGTTCCCAGACCAGGCGCAGGGGCTCCAGCTTGTGGATCGGCGTGTACTTGGGGTCCTGGGTCTCGACGAAGAAGGGGCAGGCCTCCGCGCACAGCCCGCAATGCACACAGCTCGAGAAGAAGGCGGCGACGGCCGCGTCCATCTCCTGGCGAAAGGCCTGCAGGCCGCGCTCGAGTGATAGCTCGCTCATGCTCGCACCCCCTTGCGTCCGAAGATGGCGCCGTTATACCAGCGGGCGATAAAGGCGGTGACCGCGTGGGTCAGCTTGGTGAAGGGAAAGGCGATCAGCAACAGCTCGATACTCAGGATGTGCAGCCCGAGCGCCAGCGGATAGGGATTGATCAGCCGGTGATAGGCCAGGTAGCCGGTCAACAGCGGCAGCAGGGTCAAGGTCCAGGTGAGGTAATCCTCGAAGGTGCTGAGGAACCGCATCACCGGGTGCTGCACCCGATGGATCAGCATGGCTACCAGCGCCACGATGGCGATGGCGGAGGCGGCATCGACGACCGGGTTCGGCAGCCCTGGCCAGCCGATGCCGAGCGTTTTCTTCACCAGCTCGATATGGGGCACGAACAGCAGAAGGGCGATCAGGAACCCTACGTGCCAGATCCAGCCGACGATGACGTTGAAGGGCGCCCGCTTGAAGGTGCCGGGGTCGGCGAGTGAGCGGCTGACCATCGTTCGTAGCCCAGGGCCCCATTCCCCGCCCCGGGCTTGGGCATAATTGGGCCGGCGACCCAGGAGGAAGATCTCCAGCAGCCGAACCAGCATGCCGACGACGAACACGGCGAGGGCGATGTCGAACGCGGGGCCCCGCACCCAGGCGAGGAAGTCCATCGGATTGATCATGGTGTCTGCTCCAGTTCGTCGACGCTGACCGGCTGCCGCTGGGCAGTGGCCTTTTGCCGTGTGGTCCGACCCAGGATTCCCATGGCCGCCCCCAGCGCCACCCCGCCGACGGCCGCGTAGGTGGCGGTCCGGGCGATGGCGGCCGTGGGCACCGAGAGGGCCTCGTAGAAGCCCCCCGCATCCCAGAAATGGGGCTCGGCGCAACCCAGGCAGGGGTGACCGGATTCCACCGGCCAACTGGTACCCTGGTTCCACTTCATGGTGGCGCAGGCGTTATAGGTCATTGGGCCCTTGCAGCCGAGGCGGTACAGGCACCAACCCTTGCGTGCCCCCTCGTCGTCGAAGCTCTCGGCAAACAGCCCCTTGTCGTAAAACGGGCGGCGATAGCAGCGGTCGTGGATCGATTGACCGAAGAAGGCCAGCGGTCGGCCGTAGCCGTCGAGCGCCGGGAGGGTGCCGAAGGTCAGGAGCTGCGCCAGTACCCCCGTGATCACCAGGGGTACCGGGGGGCAACCCGAGACATTGATCACCGGCTTGCCCTTGACCAGCTCTCCAACGCTCACCGCGCCGGTGGGGTTCGGAGCGGCAGCCGGCAGACCGCCGAAGGCGGCGCAGGTGCCCATGGCGATGACCGCCGCCGCCCCTTTGACCGCCTCCTCGAGCATCACTCGGTTGGTGATGCCGGCGATGGTGGAGTAGCCCGGGTTTGCCAGTGGCACTGAGCCGTCGACCACCAGGATGTAGTGGCCGAAGTTCTCCTTCATGGCGTCCTCTCGGGCGTGCTCGGCGGCATCGCCCGAGGCGGCCTGCAGGGTATGGTGATAATCGAGCGAGATATGCTCGAGGATCAGTCCCTCCAGGGTGGGGGTATGGCTACGGGTGAGCGACTCGGTGCAACCGGTGCACTCCTGGAACGAAAGCCAGATCACCGAGGGACGGCGTGCCTTCTCCAGGGCCGCGGCAAGGGCCGGGACCAGGCTCGGCGGCAACGCCATGAGGGAAGCGGTGGCGGCGCAGAATTTGAGAAAGCCCCGCCGGGTCACCCCATTCTCTCGCAGGACTTCACCTAGGGTCTTGGTGGTAGCCATAGACGCTCCTCATAAGGATTGCGGACGGCCAGAGAGATCCGCCGGGCTGGCGGTGAGGGCCCCATCGAGCGCGATCAGGGCCCGGTCGAGGTCGCCCGGCTGGGACAACAGGATCTCGGGTACGCGGGTAACCTCGATGCATAGGGCAATGCGTGCTCCCTCGGTATTGCAGTGCTCGACCACCCAGACCCCGGTGTAGGCGGTCTCCCAGATCCGGGTCGGACCCAGGGCCTCGATCGCGATCGTCACCTCACCCTGTCCCAGGGTCGCGAGCAGTTGCGCCTCATCGCCCGGCCCGAAGGGCAGGGCGCGCAGGTCGATGGCGGAAGGCGCGCCCGTTTCGATCAACCGCTGCAGGGCATGGCGGATCTCATGCAGCAAGGGCAAGCTGTTGCCCCAGTCCGGGGGTACGGGGGACTCAGGGCAGGCGCAAGCAGTGGCGAGTTCGGGGAGCATACCCAGGGTGCGCTGGTATTTAAGCGTTTCACCAAATTCTATTGCAGAACCGCCCCACGGTTTTTGATCTAGCGCAGTGAAGTGAGAGATTTCCCACTACTTTGGTCCCGGAACGAGCTCAGGTGGAGCAAAAAATGCTCCAGCAGTCCCGAGCCGACTTGGACGCCCGGTCTTCACCGGTCGCCTGGGCCGGTGCCCGGTGTGCGCGTCGGATGTCGACGCCAGCGCTCGATGATCTCGACTACCCTGGCGGCTGCCGCAGGCACGGCGCTTTCCACGGCGGGCGTGAGGGCGCTGCCCCAACCGATCTCGGCGGGCTCGATGCCGACCAGACAGCGGCGCGGGGGCAGGCTGTCGGTGAGGCGTGCAATGTCGAGAAGGTCGGTGAGCCCAACCTCATGCACGCTGCTGCAGGCGCCGGCGAGCTTGCGGTCCATCGCCTCGTCCTCGAACACCCCCACCGTGCCGGGTGTCGCGCCAAGGCGGGCGGCGTCCACGACGATCAGTCCAGTGGCTGCGGCAATCGGACCCGCCAGGGTGAAGCTCAGGGTGCCCCCGTCGAGGAGATCCACCCCCTCGGGGCGGGGCTGCCGCTCGGCGAGGTGGCGGATCACCCGGATGCCCACCGCCTCGTCGGTGAGCAGGTCGTTGCCGAGGCCGAGCACCAGGATGCGGCCCGTCTCGGTCCCGGGGGGGTGCAGGGTCATTCCGCGGATCGCTTGTGCTGGCATTGGCAAACTGGCTAAGCTTCGATCTGGTTGCTGGATAAAGGGCTCGATTCAACGATGTGCCTGGGTGTGCCCATGCAGATCAAGACCCTTGAGGGGCTGCTCGCTCGCTGTGAGGCCAAGGGTGTGGAGCGGGATGTGAGCCTGCTCCTGTTGGCCGATACCGAGCTGCTGCCGGGGGATTTCCTGGTGGTACACCTCGGTTATGCCACCGAGCGGATCACCCAAGCGCAGGCCCAGGCGGCCTGGGCGATCTACGACGAGATGCTCGCCGCCACCGAGGCGTCATCCGCGGTGGGGCGTTGAGGCCGCCCTGGCGTTCAGAGATCGAGAAGCTCGGTGGCGATGCGGTACTGCCGCTGTGCCTCGTTGTCGACCTCGCCATCTTCCCGCTCCATCATTTCACAGTTCTTGGCCATGCGCGCCTGGATGGCCGCCTTCCAGGCCCAGTTATAGGATTCTCCGGCCATCTCAGGGGGCAACAGCGCGGCGGCGGCGGCCGCGGCGACGAAGTGGTCGGCCTGCTCCAGCCACTGGGCATCGGTACCGCAGGCGGTGTAGGTCGTGCGCGCATAGCTTTTGGCCGCGCTGAAGGCGTCCTGCAGGTCGGCGGGCGAGCTCTTGGGGTCTATTGCGGTGGCGACGGCTCGGTCCACCCGGGGCTCCTGGCACAGATGCAGGACACTCTGCACGAAGTGCCCCCCAAGCTGGCGTTGACGTTCGGGGGAGAGGCCCTCGAGGGCCCTGCAGAGATCCTGGTCGGTGCGGATGGAAGTCATGGGTACTGCCTCTGAGGTTAGGGGGATACGCTGAGGTTAGGGGGATACGCGCGGCGGCGGTTTCGCCCTGCGACGGGCCTGACGGGTTGCTGATCGCCACACCGCGCACCACCCCATTGGAGTGGAAGCACCGCTTTCTGTCATTGATATGCATCATCGATAGGCGTCATCCTGCAACCGCTCATGCCGCTGACTCAGGGA
>JAEHCY010000172.1 GCA_016880695.1 Chromatiaceae bacterium
GCCGAAAGCAGAGAATTCTCTGTGGACGAACGACCGCCGCCCGGCCCCAAACGAGCGCAGCGGGTAGGGCATGGGCGGGTAAACCTCGATTCGGCGATTGCGGGTTGCACACCCGCTTCGAGCGGCCAAGGACAAGCCTCGACGGGGCCGCTTCCCAGCTTACTGGGGGCGATCTGTCGATACGCCTTGCTGCGGATGCAACGGCGCTTTCTTGGTCAACTCATTCTGACCAGGGGTGTCGCCCGGCGACACCCCTGGGCACCGGCCGCTGCGACTGCTTGGGCCGGTACCCGGTCGGGGGATCGATGTGCTTAGCTGTCCTTGCCGCCCACCACGCGGTAGGCAAGACCGGCGAGGATCGCACCCACGATGGGAGCGACCCAGAACAGCCACAGTTGCTGCAGGGCCCAGCCCCCCACGAACAGCGCCGGACCGGTGCTGCGCGCGGGGTTCACCGAGGTGTTGGTCACCGGAATGCTGATCAGGTGGATCAGCGTGAGCCCGAGCCCGATGGCGATGGGGGCGAAACCGGCCGGCGCCCGCTTGTCGGTGGCGCCCAGGATGATCATGAGGAACATGAAGGTCATGACCACCTCGGTCACCAAGGCGGAGTTGAGGCCGTACTTGCCCGGCGAGTGCTCGCCGAAGCCGTTGGAGGCAAGGCCGCTGGCGACCAGGTCGAAACCGGGCTTACCGCTGGCGATATAGGCAAGCACCCCGGCGGCCAGGATGGCGCCCAGAACCTGGACAATGATGTAGGGCACCAGGTGAGCGGCAGGAAAGCGCCCGCCCGCCCAGAGACCGAACGAGACGGCCGGGTTGAGGTGGCAGCCGGAGATGTGACCTATCGCGAAGGCCATGGTCAGGACGGTCAGGCCGAAGGCGAGGGAAACGCCCAACAGGCCGATGCCGACCCCTGGAAACGCCGCCGCCAACACTGCGCTGCCGCAGCCCCCAAGCACCAACCAAAAGGTACCGATGAATTCCGCCGCGAGGCGATTGCCCATAGGCATGGTATTTCTCCCAAGTTTGCATTGTTTCGGAGACCATAAGATCGCACGGTTGCGGGCTCCTGGCTACCCGCAGTTTCGGCGAAGAGACCGAAACCGCACCGCAGCGCGGCAGAGTCCAGGGCTCGGGGTGTAAATCACCGCTGGCGGGGGCGGGTGCGCGGGTGTGGCGCCCGGACAACTCGGAGGCGGTTGCTGCTATACTGGCGCGGTCGCCGCACGGGTCCCCCAGCGGTCGCGACACTCCGGTATTTCCCATTGACGAAACAGACTTACGGGAGGCCCGATGTCAACCCACTCCACCGCAGACATCCGAAACATCGCCCTGGCCGGTCATTCCGGTTCGGGCAAAACAACCCTGGTCGAGGCACTCCTCGCGGCGGCGGGCGTCATCGATGCGCCCGGGTCGGTGGAGCGGGGAACCACGGTCTGCGATTTCGACCCCCTGGAGAAGGAGCAACTGCACTCCCTCGACGTGGGCATTACCGGCCTCAACACCGGCGGCGTCCATGTGAACCTGATCGATACCCCGGGTCTCGGCGACTTCCTCGGCCGCAGCATTGGCATACTCCCGGCGGTGGACACGTTGGCCCTGGTGATCAACGCCCAGGCTGGCATCGACTCGATGACTCAGCGGATGATGGAGGCAGCGGACCGGCGCAACCTCTGCCGCATCATCATCGTCAACAAGATCGACGCCCCCGGCGTCAACCTCGAAGCCCTCACCCAACAGATTCGCCAGACCTTCGGTCCCGAGTGTCTCCCCATCAACCTGCCGGCGGACAAGGCCACCAAGGTGGTCGACTGTTATTTCCAGCCGGGTGGTCAGCCGACGGATTTCTCCTCGGTGGAGGAGTCCCACGGGCACATCATCGACCAGGTCGTGGAGGTCGACGAGGCCTTGATGGAGCTCTACCTCGAGCAGGGACAGGACCTGCAGCCCGAGCAACTGCACGACCCCTTCGAGGCCGCGCTGCGCGAGGCGCATCTCATGCCGATCTGCTACGTCTCGGCCACCACCGGCACCGGCATCCCGGAGCTGATGAACATCCTCGCCCGCCTGATGCCCAATCCGGCCGAGGGCAATCCTCCTCCCTTCATGAAGGGCGAGGGGGACAAGGCCGCGCCGGTCAGGGTGGAGCCCGATCCCAAGCAGCATGCCATCGCCCACGTGTTCAAGGTGATCAACGATCCGTTCCGCGGCAAGATTGGCATCTTTCGCGTCCACCAGGGGACCATCACCCCCGAGAGCCAGCTCTTCATCGGCGATGCGCGCAAGGCCTTCAAGGCCAACCGTCTGTTTCGGCTGCACGGCTCGGAGCTGATCGAGGTCCCCCGCGGCGTCCCGGGCGACATCCTGGCCGTGGCGCGGATCGACGACATTCACTTCGATGCGGTGCTGCACGACTCCCACGACGAGGACCACTTCCACCTTCGCTCCCTCGAGTGCCCCTTGCCCCTGTTTGGGTTGGCGGTGAAACCGGCCAAGCGTGGCGACGAGCAGAAGTTGAGCGACGCCCTGCACAAGCTGGAGGCCGAGGACCCCTGTTTCCGTGTCGAGCACAACGCCTCCGCCAACGAAACCGTCATGCGCGGGCTCGGCGAGCTTCACCTGCGGGTGATCCTGCACCGTTTGCGCGAACAGTTTCATGTGGAGGTGGAGACCCACCCGCCCACCATCCCCTACCGCGAGACCATCACCGCCCCGGCCGAGGGCCACCACCGCCACAAGAAACAGACCGGCGGCGCGGGTCAGTTCGGCGAGGTGTTCCTGCGCATCGAGCCGCTGGAGCGAGGTCAGGGATTCGAGTTCCAGGATGCGGTGGTCGGCGCCACCATCCCCGGGCAGTACATCCCGTCGGTGGAAAAGGGGGTAAGGCAAGTTCTCACGGAAGGCGCCGTCGCCGGTTATCCGCTTCAGGACGTGCGGGTGACGGTGTACGACGGTAAGAGCCACCCGGTGGACTCCAAGGACATCGCCTTCGCCACCGCCGGCCGCAAGGCCTTCGTCGACGCCATCATGAAGGCCAGACCGGTGGTGCTCGAGCCCATCGTCAAGATTCAGATCGTGGCCCAGAACGAGGCCATGGGGGACCTCGCCGGCGACCTCTCCAGCCGCCGCGGTCGCATCAGCGGCAGCGAGGCCCGCCCCAACGGCCGCGTGGCCATCAACGGCGAGGTGCCCCTGGCCGAGCTCGAGGGCTACGAATCGCGGCTTAAGTCCATCACCGGCGGTGACGGTACCTACAGCATCGAGCTGAGCCGCTACGAGGCAGTGCCGGGCAACATCCAGAAGCAGCTCATGGATGCCTTCCACCGGGCCGAAGACTGACACCGATCGGCC
>JAEHCY010000173.1 GCA_016880695.1 Chromatiaceae bacterium
CTCCTCTTCTTCATTAGCTTCTCTAAGAAAGTTTTCAATTAGAGATACTCGTCTGCCACTTGCTACAAATAAAAGATTAGACATTAACCGATTCCCCATTGCCTAAAATTGTAAGAAGAAAAGTCAGGAACTTCGGTTTCCGTGTCTCCTGGAGACCAGGCATGGCAAACCACTGCCGTGTTACGGTACCGGCCGCGGCGCCGCAGGAGCGGTGGTGGCTTGCTCCACGGCACGCGCCGGAACGAAGGTCTTGGCCGGGGGGTCCGGCAGGGGGCGCAGGTAGCCATCCAGATCCTGGACCAGCCGATCAATGGCCTCATCGGTCGCTTGCCGGTAATGAGCGTTCAGCGTATCGCGCAACTCGTCACGCTGCGCCGCCAGGGCCCCACGCAGTTCCGCCTCGAACGCCTCACGACCCAGCAGCTCCTCGGCCTCGAGCACCGCCTTGTCCACCAGAAGCCAGGTCGCCACGCCGGTCACCACCCCGCCTACCAGCGCACATCCCGGCGCCAGCGGTGCCCCCACAACGGTTGTCGCACAGAGTGCCGCCCCAGAGGTGGCCCCGGCACCGACTCCGCCCAGCGCACCCGCCTTGGCCGCGGCCTTGAGGCCCAGTTTCGAGGCCCCCGCCGCCAGCGCACCCACCGATTCTCCCGCTGCGAGCTTGGCCGAGGCCTTGGCCACCGTCATCGCCCCGAGCTTCTTGGCGGTCACCGCCGCCAGGCCGGCTCCCGCGGTGGTGGCAACCCCCTGCCGGCCAAGGTCGCCGGCGCTCACCGTCAGATAGGGCCCGAGATGCTCGGAAACCTGATCCCCGAGGCGCCATTCCCCGGTGATGCGCACCCTACCCTCCTCCGCCGGCAGCGCCTCCTTCCTGACCAAACGGGCCAAGAGATCCTGGAGTCCCGAGACAGTCCCCTGAAACTGCTCGCCCCAACGCAGATTCAACTGCTCGGCCATCCGCTCGACGGCCTCGGCGGTAGCGGCAGGCTCGAACACCAGTTCCTGAAGCCGACCGGCCACAAACTCGGGGAGATTGCCGAGCGCCGCCTGAAACAATCGGCTGTACTCTCCGCCGAGCGAGAAATACCAATCCGCGAAGGCCGGTACCTGCTGGGCGGCGGCCTGATAGATCGCCTCGGTCTGCTGCGCTATGGCCTGCGCAAGGGGATCCTGGATCTGCTGGGCCTGCTGCTGCAGCCAGGCGCGGGTTTCCTCCCGAATCCTGGGCGCCGAGGCAGGATCGATGGCGAGGGCCTCCCCCCCCGAGAGGGTGACCCGAATCACCTCCTTCCACACCTCGGGGGTGTCGGTGCGTTGCGTGAGAAGCGCCTCCGCCCATTGCTTGCCGCCCCGAATGGCGGCAAAAAGCACCATGGCGAACCCCACCAACAGGATGGCGAAGAAGCCCCCCCAGAACCACCCTGACGACGGCCTTGGTGCGTCAGCGGCGCGCGCCCTTGGCGCCGACGACCCCGCTGGAGGACCTCGATCAGGCATCCTTCGGCAACTCCCCGAGCCCCTTCCAGGGTCGCGCCAGCATGCCGACCAGTGCTCGGCTGTAGGCCCAAGCGAGCAGGAAAGACACGCCGAAGGCCCCCACGAATCCCGCCCAGGCAACCACCCTTTCGGTGGGATCGGTCAGCCCGCCAAAAAGATTCTCCGCCGCCCACCAAAGGAGCCCCTCGCTCACGGCCGCCAAGCGGGCCAAGAGCGCGAGGGCATCACACCCCACGGCAACCCCCAGCGCACTCAACCTCACCACCGCTGCAGGCCCCATTCCCTGGTAGTCCTCGTGGGCGGCGTAGAACAGCACCACCGAGAGCGCCACCCACAGCAGCAGGGCGTTGAGACGATGCGCCCAGTGGCGCACCAGCACCGCATCGTACCGAGGGTTCAACTCCCCTTCGAGCATCCAATCGGCAAAAAACAGCAGAGTCACAAACAGCAGGATATCCACGGCCAGCACCAGCCACTGCACGGCTTGCAGGGAAAGCGCGCCCACCACCAGCACCAGGGCCAGCACCAACGCCTTGGTGGCCTGCCAGGTCAACAACCACAACCGGCGCCCGAGCCAGCGGGCCAGCCGCCCGCGCGGCTCAAGATACTGGCGGACGAACGTCGCGCGCCGGAGCAACGCGAGCTCGCTGGTGGCAAAGGTCAGCACCAACCACAAGGGTGCCAGGACCAGGGCACCAACCAAACAACCAACCTGGGGCGCCGACCAGGACCAGCCGAGCAACCCCCCCCACAGCCCCAGCATGGCAATGAGGTGGGATAGCCGAACAGAACCGCCTTGTGCCATAGTTACCTCGGCGCAGCATCCGGCTCCCGAGCGGAACCCTCGATGGATCGGCGCTCGGGGTAGCCAAGAGCACGTCGGCGACCGATCCGCCTAACGGGACAAGGTACCGCCAACCGAGGCGCGGCGCCAAGGGTACCGAGAGGACTTGCCGCCTTGAGCCCAAGATCACGAGAGTCTGGGGACCATTCCCAGGCCGCGAAACCGGCGTTGCGAACCCACC
>JAEHCY010000174.1 GCA_016880695.1 Chromatiaceae bacterium
AGGACAACCGCAACATCTTCCTCGCTGACCTCGTTGCCGCTGTAGGCAATGACCTGATCCAGCAGGCTCTGGGCATCCCTGAGGCTCCCTTCCGCAGCGCGGGCAATGGCCTTCATGGCGCCATCGGATACGGCAGCCTCTTCCTCGTTAGCAATCTGTTGAAGTCGCGGGAGGATCTCTCCTTGTCCCAGTCGGCGAAAGTCGTGGCGCTGGCAGCGCGAGAGGATGGTGGGCGGGATCTTGTGCGCATGTGTTGTCGCCAGGATGAAAACGACGCCGGGGGGCGGCTCTTCGAGCGTCTTCAACAACGCATTGAAGGCCGGCTCGGTCAGCATATGGACTTCATCAATGATGATCACCTTGTACTTATCGCGCGAAGGGGCATACCGCACGATCTCGCGCAGCTCCCGGACCTCGTCGATCCCGCGATTAGAGGCGCCATCGATCTCCAGGCAGTCGAGTGAGCGGCCCGATACAACCGCGTTGCAGCTTGCGCATTCGCCGCAGGGGTCGGGCGTACGGCCTCGTTCGCAGTTGAGGGCCTTCGCCAGGATGCGGGCGGTCGTCGTCTTCCCAACCCCGCGCGGGCCCGTAAAGAGCAGGGCGTGCGCGACGCGGTCTTTGGTGATGGCGTTCTTCAGGGTCTGGGTGACCGACCGCTGGCCCACCACCTCATCGAAGCTTTGGGGCCGCCATCGTCTGGCAAGGACTAAATACGACATGCAAGTCCAGGGTAAGTGGTGTAGGGTGTAGGGTGCAGGGTAGGGGGCCTACTATGCCCTAGACCCTGTCCCCTGGACCCTGTATTGCTTGGCCGTGCACCCGCCGTCGATCGTGGCTGCCGAACTGTACCGGTGACCGATGCTCCGGCCGGGTGTCCCCGCGGCACAGGAGCCTGTTCGTTTACCGCTGCTTCCTTCCGGATCTGGCGGGGTTCACAAACTCTCCTTGCGCAGGACCCAACCATCATCACACCGATCACAGGCCATCGCTCGAAGGCTTCTGACCTCGGGCGGGGATTCGACCCCGCTAGAGCGGATTGCGGGTACAGGGCACCGCTAACTCCCCATCTAGCACGGCCAAGACTATCGCTCATCGTGACAACTCGCGCTGTGTAGCGCCGGCTGCCATGCACTGCATCACATATTCCGCGATCCCTCGATCGATCGGATACTTCGGATCGTATCCAAGCCCATCGCGCGCACGGGTTATATCGGCCTCGGTATGCGGTTGATAAAACGGGTACGGGTTGTCAAAGTAGTCGGGGTCATCGTCGGTCCCCATGGCTTTATTCAGCAGCGCGATGATCTCATTGAATGAGGTGGGGCGTCCAGAGCCGACATTATACACGCCGCTGTGGCCGGCCTCTGCGGCCAGCAGGGTCGCCTCTACGACGTCTTTCACATAGACAAAGTCACGTGCCTGCTCACCGTATTTAAAGATTCGCGGCCGCTTACCCGCTTGCATCTGTTTCGCCAACTGATAGATCATGCTGGCTGCGGCCCC
>JAEHCY010000175.1 GCA_016880695.1 Chromatiaceae bacterium
CCACCCGCTTCCTCGGGACCGACGCCGGGGTGATGATCACGGCCAGTCACAACCCCCTGGAGCACAACGGCCTGAAGGTGGTGCTCGGTGGCGAGGCGTTGGCGGGCGAGGCGCTCAAAGGGCTGCGCGGGCGGTTGTTGCGGGGGGAATTGACGGCGGGTAGCGGAAGGCGCCGCGAGCAGAACCTGACTCCAGACTATCTCGAGGCGATCGAGCGCGATCTGGTGCTTTCCCGGCCTGTGCGGGTGGTGGTGGACTGTGGCGGGGGTACCACGCGGGCCGTCGCGCCCGCGGCGCTGAGGCGCATCGGCTGCAGCGTCAGCGAGATCGACTGCCGCGAGGTCGGCTTCCCGCGGTACCTGGCCGATCCCACCCAACCCGACCACCTGGAGCGGTTGCAGGACCGGGTTCTCGCCGAGGGGGCTGACCTCGGTGTGGCCTTCGACGAGGACGGGGATCGGCTCGGGGTGGTCGACTCCTCGGGGAAGATCATCTGGACCGATCGACTGCTCATGCTGCTCGTCCAGGAGGTTCTCGCGCGGCAGCCGGGCAGCGAGATCCTGTTCGACGTGAAGTGCTCCCATCGCCTGGCGGGAGTCATCGGTGAGTGCGGTGGACGCCCGGTGATGGTGAAGTCGGGGCATTCCAACCTCAAGGCCGAGCTGCGTGCCCGGGGGGCACCGCTCGGTGGGGAGTGGTCCGGGCATATCGCCTTCGCCGATCGGTGGAACGGTTTCGATGATGCCACCTACGCCGCCGCCCGGCTCTGCGAGATCCTCGCGCGCGATCCCCGTCCGAGTGCGGCGGTGTTCGCGGCCCTTCCCGAGCCCTTCGCCACACCCGAGCTCGAGCTGCCCATGGCGGAGGGAGAGCCCGGACGGTTGGTGGCCCGGCTGATGGCGCGGTTACCCGACCTGGGACAGACGGACATCCAGGCGATCGATGGCATTCGGCTCGGGTTTCCCCACGGCTGGGGACTGGTGCGCGCTTCCAATACCCGGCCTGCCCTTACGTTTCGCTTCGAGGGGGATACCCGGGAAGACCTTCTCGTCGTCAAGAAGCACTTTCGGGGTCTGCTCGCGGATGTCGCACCCCACCTGAACCCACCCTTCTAACCCCGCCACCGGAGTCGTCCGACCGTGTCACTGCCGCAAGATACCGCCCCCAGCATTGCCCATGTTCTGATCGAGGCCCTGCCGTATATCCGCCGCTTCCGCGGCAAAACGGTGGTGATCAAGTACGGCGGCAACGCCATGGTGGACGATCGGCTCAAGAGTGGCTTTGCCCGCGATGTGGTGCTGATGAAGCTGGTGGGCATCAACCCGGTGGTGGTCCACGGGGGTGGGCCCCAGATCGGCCGGCTGCTCCAGCGTCTGGGCAAGAGCAGCGAGTTCGTTCAGGGGATGCGGGTCACCGATAGCGAGACCATGGACGTGGTGGAGATGGTGCTGGGGGGGCTGGTGAACAAGGAGATCGTCAATCTCATCAATCGCCATGGCGGCCGGGCGGTGGGTCTGACCGGCAAGGATGGGGACCTGATTCGCGCGCGCAAGCTGGTCCTGCGCCGCGGGGCTCCCGAGCTCGACGAGCCTGAGATCATCGACCTGGGGCACGTGGGCGAGGTGGCGAGCATCGCCCCCGGCGTGGTGGACATGTTGGTGGGGGGCGACTTTATTCCGGTGATCGCCCCCATCGGCGTGGGGGCGGACGGGTTCTCCTACAACATCAATGCGGACCTGGTGGCCGGAAAGATGGCCGAGGTTCTGCGTGCCGAGAAGCTGATGCTGCTCACCAACACCACAGGCATCCTCGACGAGGCCGGCGCCTTGCTACCCGAGCTCGACGCGGCTCGGGCGGAGGAGATGATCGCCGGCGGAGTGATCTCCGGTGGCATGCTGCCGAAGGTGCGCTGTGCCCTCGATGCGGTGAAAAGCGGGGTGGGGGTCTCCCACATCCTCGATGGCCGCATCGAGCATGCGGTGCTGCTTGATCTGTTCACCAACGAAGGCATCGGCACCCTGATCCGACGGCGTTGAGCCGAGCGCCGAGCCCAGACCGCGCGGGCGCGATCGAGGCCGGCCGGTTACTGGGGTTGTTGCACGAACGGCTTGAAGTCCTTGAGGATCTTCCCCACCGCCGGGGAGCTGCAGAACTGCTTCCCGATAGCGGTTCGGTGGCACTGCAGATCGAGGAACAGGACCCCGCCTTGGTCGTCTGGATTCGCGATTAACGATAGGGTTAGGCTGAGGTCCTGATCGGCTTTAGGCAGCGCGGTCATATGGATATTCGGCCCGAAGAGCTGTAGCGGTGTAGTCGCCCGCTGCCCGACGAACTCCTTGGCCCGGGCCCAAAGGGCCTGGCAAGCCGAGGGGTTGTCGCAGAGCACGACGTTGTCGAGATCGGCGAAGGTCTGCCGGCGCTGTGGCGGTGGCTCCTTCGCCCCTGCGCCCACCGCGGCGGCCAGGCGTTTGAGGGCCCGAAAGCGGCCGAGGTCTGTGTCGAACCCCTGACGGATGCGGTCCTTTTCCTGCTCGCGACGCACGATCGACTCGTAGCTGGCGGCGATGCTCCGCTCGATCTCCGCGATGCGCTCGCGCAAGGTTGAGGGTAGGTCCTGACCGCGTCGCTCGTAGCCCGCGGCCTCGCTCTGCAGCTCGGTCAACTGGCGTTTCTGCCGCTGCAGATTGCTCTGGGTGACACTGGTGGCCGCATCCACCGCCGCAAGCTTGCCGTCACGGGTGAGCAGGATGTCGTCCTCGGAGCGGAA
>JAEHCY010000176.1 GCA_016880695.1 Chromatiaceae bacterium
AAAGCGCGGGGCAGCGACGGTGGCGGCAGGCATCGCCCGGGAGGGTGGGTGGCCCCCATATCGGCTATGCTTGGCAAAGGGGCGCCGTTGCGCGGCCGTGGGAGTGAAACGATGAACGACGAGGTGAAGGTAGAGGTTTTGATGCGGGATCTGATGCCGGTGGCTGGGGAATCGGCCGCGGCCGAGGTGCGCCGGGGCCTCGCGTGGCCCTGTGCGCCAAGTCCAGGCGCCTGGCGCTCGTTCCCGCTCGGACGCTCGCTCGTCAGCCCCATCGTCTCGCGGATGTGGGACCGGGTGGTTCACGCCAACCTGGGCCGTCTCACCCTGGGTGTTTCCCCGGCGGTGGTGAGCCTGGCCTATCTCGACTGGCTGGTGCACCTGGGGATCTCTCCGGGCAAACAGGCCCGCCTGGCCGAGAAGGCCCTGCGCAAGGCGGTGCGCATCGGCCTCTACAGCGCCCAGCGGATGAGCAATACCAGCGCACCGCCCTGTATCGCCCCGCTGCCGGAGGACAAGCGCTTCATCGCGCCGGCCTGGCAGCAGTGGCCCTTCGACCTCTACTACCAGTCCTTTTTGCTGACCCAGCAGTGGTGGGCCAATGCCACCCTGGGCCTCCCGGGGGTGAGCCGGCGGCACGAGGCCATCGTTTCCTTCGTCACCCGGCAGATGCTCGATCTCTACTCGCCCTCGAACTATTTCTGGAGCAACCCGGAGGTGCTCGAGGCCACCTTCGAGCAAGGCGGCGCGAACCTGTTGCAGGGCTGGCAGAACTTCCTCGAGGACTGGGAGCGAACGGTCTTCAATCGGCGTCCCGCGGGGATGGAGGGGTTCAGGGTGGGCGGCAATCTGGCCACCACGCCCGGCAAGGTGGTGCTGCGCAACCGCCTGATGGAGCTGATCCAGTATCGGCCGGCCACGGCGGACGTCTACGCCGAGCCCCTGCTGCTGGTTCCCGCCTGGATCATGAAGTACTACATCCTCGACCTCTCGGCCCACAATTCCCTGGTTCGCTACCTGGTGGAGCAGGGGCACACGGTATTCGTCATCTCCTGGAAGAATGCCACCGCCGAGGACCGAGATCTCAGCATGGAGGATTATCGGCGCCTGGGTATCCTGGCGGCACTCGACGCCATTGCCGCCATCCTGCCCGAACGGACGGTGCATGCCATGGGCTACTGCCTGGGCGGGACCCTGCTGAGCATCGCGGCGGCGGCGCTGGCCCGCAACGGCCATCAGCGCTTGCGCTCCGTGACCCTCCTGGCGGCCCAGACCGACTTCACCGAGGCCGGTGAGCTGATGCTCTTCATCAACGAGGATCAGGTGGCCTACCTTGACGACATGATGTGGGAGCAGGGTTATCTCGACACCAACCAGATGGCGGGCGCCTTCCAGATGCTGCGCTCCAACGACCTGATCTGGTCGCGCATGGTGCGCGATTATCTGCTCGGTCAGCGGCGCCCAACCAACGACCTCTTGGCCTGGAACGCCGATCAGACCCGTTTACCCTACCGCATGCATTCGGAGTACCTGAGCCGGCTGTTCCTCGACAACGCGCTCGCGGAGGGCCGCTACAGCGTGGATGGCCGGCCCATCGCCGTCTCCGACATCCGGGTACCCATCTTCGCCGTGGGCACCGAGACCGACCACGTGGCCCCCTGGCAGTCGGTGTACAAGATCCATCTGCTCGCGGATGCCGAGTCGGTGACCTTTGTGCTGACCACCGGCGGGCACAATGCCGGCATCGTCAGCGAGCCCGGTCGCCGCGGGCGCAGCTACCGCATGACCCGGCGTACCGAGGGTGAGCCGTACCTCGACCCCGAGACCTGGCACGCCAGGGCGCCGAGCTTCGAGGGCTCCTGGTGGCCGGCCTGGCAGGCCTGGCTGGTGCAGCACTCCTCCGGCAGGGTGTCCCCGCCCCCCCTGGGCGCGCCGCAGGCGGGGTATCCGGTGGTGGATGACGCACCGGGCCGCTACGTGCTTGAGCCGTGAGGGATGCGTTGCCGGGGCAACGCATCCACGCCGATCCCTACCAGTGGGCCAGCAGGCGCCCGCCCTCGACCCTGTGGTCGAACTGCCGGAGCGGCCGATCGCCGATGGCGACGCATTGGCCCGTCTGCACGTCGAACGCCCAGTGGTGCTTGGGGCAGGTGAGCTTGTGGCCTTCCAGGGCCAGGTGGGGGATGTCGGTGACCTGGTGGGGGCAGCGAGAGTCGTAGACCTTGAGGTCTTCCCCCTGGCGGTAGACGAACAGGTGTCGGCCGGCCGCCTCGAAGAAGGAGATCTCCCCATCGGGCACTGCCGAAACGGCGGCGATGTCGTGCCACTGGGGCGGGGCGTCGAGGTTCTCGGGACGGAACTCGGGGATGTCCATCTGCAGCAGGATGTCGGTGGCCCAGACGATCTTGGCCAGGCCGAGCACCGGAAAGGCCATCAGCAGGGCATCGATGATCTCCTGGGGCGAGGCGCCGTTGCGCAGAGCGCGGGTGAGGTATTGGCGGAAGCCGGGCTCGGTCTGCACGGCCACCTTGGTGATGACCGAGATCAGGTCCCGGGTGCGGGTGTCGAGGTGATCACCGGCCTTTTTCAGGAACTTGAAATAGGCCCCCATGGCCTCGGGTCGGACCTTGATCAGGTAGTTCAGGGCGTCGCTCATACTTCTCTCCTCCACGTGGGTTGGACGCGCGCGAACGGCGGCGCGCCGGCCGGTATTATCCCCGGAATCGCCAGCCCCGGCGCGCCGCGCGCGACGGCGGTTAATCGAGAAACCGGGGTTGCGCCCCGCTTAGTCCCCTGATTCGCCCGGCCGCGCGGGGGTCGTATCGAGGGGTGGGCAACCCGCAACGGCCCAGTCTCGGGTTAACGCTTGCGGTGCTGCCGAATGTGCCCGAGCACGAAGTCCCGGACCTGCGCGGGACGGTTGAGGTCG
>JAEHCY010000177.1 GCA_016880695.1 Chromatiaceae bacterium
ACGGTGCTCGGTATGCGCCTGTCCCTGCTGGCCCTGGTGGTGACGGTGAGCCTGGGTCTGTGGCTGGTGCTCGGGCTGACGGGTACCTTGTCCATCCCCGACCTCGCCGGCTGGACCAACGTACACCTATCCTGGGGGCTGTTCGGCTGGGCCGGGATCCTCCTCATGGCGGTCTCCTATCAGGTTTTGCCCCTGTTCTACCTCGCGCCCGAGATCCCTTTGCCGGTGCGCCGATTCCTGGCGCCGGGTCAGATCGGCGGACTTGCGCTGGTGGTCGCGGCGCAGATCGGCGGGCTGGCGGCGGGCTGGGGTGGGGGCCTGCTTGCCGGTGGTTTCCTGGTCTACGTGGCGGTCACCTACTGGACGCTGGGCAAGCGCAAGCGTTCCCGGCCGGACGTGACGCTGGACTACTGGCGCGTGGGCCTCCTGGCGGTGGCAGCGGCAATCCTCGGCGGCTATCTCGGGCTACCCGCTACGGCGGTGGGCGTGCTCCTGATTCTCGGGGTGCTGGTCGGAATCGCCACCGGGATGCTGTACAAGATCGTTCCCTTTCTCGCCTGGTTCCACCTGCAACAGGCGCAGATCCAGGGCCAGCGGATGACGGTTCGGGTGCCCCACACCGGGCTGCTGCTGCGCGCGCGATGGGCCAGGGTCCAGTGGGCGCTGCAGATGGCGGCATTGGTGGTGCTGCTGGGTGCTCCGCTTGGAGGGGACCCGGCGCTGCGAGCCGGTGGCGCCCTGCTGGTGCTGGCCGCCGCCCTGCTCGGGTGGAACCTGGTCCGGACGCTGGGGCAGTATCGATTGGTGCGCGCCGCGCTCAGCGCGGGGCCAACGGCGGAGGCGCGTAGCTGATGGGACCTTTGGAGCACTGGGCGCGCTGGCTTGGCATCGAGGGCGGCAGCGTAAGCGCCTCGGAGCGGGCGGTTGCCGCCCTGGGCGGCTTCTGCGGCATCGGGCTGATGCTTGGGGTGAGCTCGTGGCTGCTCGACCTCACGGGCGCCGCCTGGGTGGTGGCATCCATGGGGGCGAGCGCGGTGCTCCTGTTCGCAGTTCCCCATGGGGCCCTGTCGCAGCCCTGGAACCTGATCGGCGGTCACCTGTTCTCCGCCCTCATCGGTGTGACCTGCGCCCGCTGGATCCCGCAACCGCACCTGGCGGCGGCGGTGGCGGTTGGTGTGGCCATCGGCGTGATGCTCCTCGCCCGCAGTGTTCACCCCCCGGGTGGGGCCACCGCGCTTGCGGCGGTGGTCGGGGGCGAGGCAATCCGTGCCCTGGGGTACGGCTATGTGGTGGCGCCGGTTCTGGTCAACCTCCTGGTGCTGCTGGGGGTCGCGGTGGGCTTCAACTATCTGTTCCCCTGGCGTCGTTACCCCGCCGAGCTCATGCGTCGAGGCCACCAGGCGGGTCCTGGCGCGCCCCCGCCCATCGAGCACGAGGACCTGGTGTTTGCCCTGAGCCAGATCGATTCCTTCGTCGATGTCACGGAAGACGATCTGCTGCGCATCTACGAGCTAGCGACGCGGCATTCCGCGCACCTGGCACCCGCGGATTTGCGCGCCGGGGTCTGTTACAGCAACGGCAAGCACGCCGAGGCCTGGTCGGTGCGCCGCATCGAGCGCTTCGCGGGGGAGGGCGGCCAGGCCACCGTCAGCTATCGGGTGATGGCCGGCCAGGAGTACCCCGGGCGCGGGGTGGTGAGCCGGGAACTGTTCTCCCAGTGGGCCGCCTACCCCGTCCAGCTCAAGGGCAACGCCTGGCAGCGGGTAGTGGCCCG
>JAEHCY010000178.1 GCA_016880695.1 Chromatiaceae bacterium
CACTGGAGCGAGGCCGAGATCCTGTCGCTGCCCTGGAGCAAACGCCAGCGCTACCTTGGATTGCTCGCGGAGGGTGCAGAATGGACGGCTTCCTGACCCGCCTGGCGCAACGAGCCGCCGGACTGCCCACGAGCCTGCCAGTATGGCCAAGCGGCCCGGTGACACAACGCGCGGCCAACTCCCTGGTTTCGTTCGCACCTCTGATCGACCGGGACACCCCTAACGCGGCTTCTTCGGCCCCTCCGATGGCTGGAGGAATAACCGGGTCCACCACCACGCCGAGACATGCACCGAGCACACCGCGGCCGACGACCGTCGGGGTGTCCCCTGCGCCGAAACCCGGCATGCCCGATCAGCCGCCGGCGGTAGTTCACCAAGCAGGAACAGCGAAAACCGATGCGGAACGCGACCGGGCTCCTCCGGTGCTTGCCATGGGGGAGGTGCCCCAACGATTGGATGGGCGGGAAGAACCCCCTCTTACGACTCCCCTATTGTCGGTGCCAAAGGAGCCCGGGTCACCATCACGCATGATCGGGGATAATGGACCGCGTCCGCGAAGCGTACCGCACACCAGGCCCGAGAGGGCCAGCGAAACGCTTCGAGCGACGCCGCGCAGGTCGAGCGCGATCCTGTCTGCAAACCAGGCCGTTCCCGATCGGTCTCAAGGCAATCGCGTCGTGGTGGAAGGCGCCGATCCGATCGCGCCGATCCAGGCGACTCCCGAGGCTCCGGAACCCCGGTCGCCAGGACGGCCGGCACCGCTCCTGCCTCGCGCCACGGCAACGCCGCCCACCACGGTCCGGGAAACCAGTCCGGCGCAGTTGGAAGAACCGGGTCCAGCGGTGGAGGTCCACATCGGTCGCATCGAGGTCAAGGTCGAGCCACCGCCGGCCCAATCCGCTCCGGCACCCAGGGTCACCGGGTTCGACGCCTACAGCAGCATTCGCACCTATGCCGACCGAAACTGGTACTGATCGCGAGCAACCATGGCCGATCACGCCGCCATCGCCGGGGTAAGCCAGACGCTGCGCACCCTGCTTCGGGACCGCATGCGGAGCCCAGTGCCGGTGACCTTTGTGCCGCCCGACGTGACGCCGGCCACCTTCAACGGGGAGCGGGTAAACCTGTACCTATTCGACGTGAGCGAAAACGGTAGCCTGAAAAACCAGGAGATCCCTGGCCATGGGCACCCGGCCCATTACGGCCATCCGCCGTTGTCGTTGGATCTGTCCTATCTGCTCACGACGCACGTGGCCTCGGAGACCGCCGACGACGCGGACCTGACTTGCCAGAGCCTGCTCGCCGACGCGATGCAGACCCTGCACGACTTCCCCATCCTCTCCGACCGGCTTGAGATCACGCGTCCAGCGGCCGGTACCCTGGGCGATCCCATCGTGCACACCAGCGTGCGGGGGGAGTTCGAGCGGATCAAGATCGTCCTACAGCCCGCCGCTCTGGAAGAGACTACCAAGCTCTGGTCGGCCCTCCCCAGCGCGAATTTCCGGCGCGGTGTCCTCTACCGGGTCTCGACGGTACAGATCGAAAGCCGCGTTCCCCGACGCATCGCCCAACCGGTACAGACGAGGCACTTCTTCGTCACGACCGTCCGGCGTCCAGAAATCACCGAGGTGTACCGCACTCCGATAACGCCTGCCGACGTGGTGGGAGACGTGCGCGTGCGGATCGGCGAGGAGATCACGATCGCTGGCCGCAACTTCCTCGGTGAGCGCACCCGGGTGAAGCTCGGCGAACTGGAGCCCATCCGCGTCCTCCCGGACACGGGAGGGCGCATTCGCGTCGCGCTGCCGAACGCCAACTACCCCATCGACCCGGACCATCCCGCGACACGGCCCAGTCCCGCCCCGTTGCAGATCCAGCCCGGTCCGCTTCGGGTGCAGGTGATCACCGAGCACGAGGCGGAATCCGTCCACGGCGGGCTGGATCGAGGTCAAAGCTCCCTGGAGATACGCACCTACCGCTCCAACGTGGGGCTCGTCCTGGTGGTTCCCCAAGTCACGGGAATCGCACCGCCCCAGGGTGACACCTCGGCACTGCTCACGGTAAACGGAGCACGGCTCTTCCGCCCCGACATCACCACCTACGTGCTGGTCGGGGATGCCGCCATTGAGGTGCGACCGCCCGGCGCGGGCGACCCCTGGGCCACGCCGACCGACACCTCCGTTCAGGTGCCGCTCACCGCACTGGCGGAGCAGTTGCCGCCGCCCCCGGTTGCGGGCAAGAGCCTGGCAGTGAGCGTGCAGGTAAACGGCGCGCAGAACCGCGAAGACACCTTCTCCTTCCTGTGGCTACCGTGAGGGTCCCATGAGACCTATGGAACTCCAGGACATGCCGCCTTCGGCGTCAATCGAGGCGGAAGCCATCGAAGCGCCGATGAGCGACCCCGCCCGGCTGACGCTGCACCTCCGGCGCCTGCGGCTCCTGCTGGAGCGGCACATCGCCTGGCTGCGGTTTCGCTGGAAGCACGACCCCCTGCAGATCTACAGCGCGGCGGTGATCAGCGACGCCCAGGCCGACAGCCATCTCCAGCCGGAGGACCCCGAGGCAGAGTCGCGCTTCTACCGGGAAGACCCATTCGCACGCACGCTCGGGGACCGCATCCGCCTCATCGACCGCGCACTCGCCGAGCCGTCGTCGGGACGTCCCCTCTCCGAGCTGGACCGGGTGGTGCAGTTGTTCCGGCTCACCCCCTTCGAGCGCGACGTCCTCCTGCTCTGCCTGGCGCCGGAGATCGATCCCGGATTCGAGGTGCTCTACGGCTATGTGCAGGACGACGCAACCCGCCGCTACGCCACCCCGGCTCTCGCACTGGCCCTGCTCGCCGAGGGCTTCGAGGCCCGCGCGTCGGCCCGGACCGCCTTCGCCCCGGGCGCACCCCTGCGGGATTTCGGCCTGATTCAGCTCGTCCCGGGCAATACGGGAGGCCTGGTGACCCAGCCGTTACGCCTCGACGAGCGCCTGCTCCACCTGCTTTCGGGCTCCGCCAACGAGTTGGAACCCACCCTTGCACACGCCTTGCAGCCATTGGACGACGCACCGCTCGTACCGGTACAGGGAGCGCTCGTTGAGCGACTCGCGGGGTTGGTCAGCGCCGGCGAGGTCTCGGCGATCAATCTGGTCGGCGGGCCGGGCGCCGGGAGACATGCGATCGCCGCCGCCCTGGGCCGGCGCGTCGGCCTCAACATCCTGGAGCTCGGACTGACGGCGATTCCGACCGGGGAGCCGGAGCGACGGGACTGGATGCGCCGCCTCGAGCGGGAAGCGATCCTGCTCAATATCGGGTTCTACCTCGCCCTCGACGACCCGGGATCGAGTCTAGGGCAGGCCTTGGACACGCAAGATCGCCTCCAAGCAGTCGCCGTGACTGACCTCGTCGAGTCGTTACGCGCATTTCTGGTTCTCGGCAGCCGCGAACACTACAGCACCCGGCGCGCAGTGCTGACGGCAGAAGCCCCCCATCTGGACGCCGCCTCCCGGCGCACCCTGTGGCAAACCGTGGCGGAAGCCAACGACGACACCCTGGATGCGCTGGTGCAACAGTTCGAGCTCGGACCGCGCGCCCTGGCTCAGGCCGCGCGTGCTGCCCGCGATCTGGCCCGCCTCGAAGCCAGGGACGCCGCATCCGGACCCGACGCCGGGCACCTGTGGCGGGCCTGCCGGGCGCAAGCGGCCCGAGCCTTACAGGACCTTGGCCGGCACATTGTCCCCTGTTTCGGATGGGAGGATCTGGTGCTGCCCGATGACAGCCGCGCGCAGCTCCGCGAGATCGCCGCGCAGGTCGCCCATCGGGCCCAGGTGTACGACGCCTGGGGCTTCGGCGCACGGCTGTCCCGCGGGCGCGGGATCTGCGCCCTGTTCGCCGGCCCCAGCGGCACCGGTAAGACCATGGCGGCGGAGGTTCTGGCCCGGCACCTGGATCTGGATCTCTTCCGCATTGACCTCTCGGGCGTGGTGAGCAAGTACATCGGCGAGACGGAAAAGAACCTGCGCCGGGTATTCGATGCCGCCGAGACCAGCGGTGCGATCCTGTTCTTCGACGAAGCGGACGCCCTGTTCGGCAAGCGCTCGGAGGTGAAGGACAGCCACGACCGCTACGCCAACATTGAGATCAACTACCTGCTCCAGCGGATGGAAGACTATCGGGGCCTGGCCATCCTCGCCACCAACATGAAGTCGCACCTGGACCCCGCCTTTCTCCGCCGGCTGCGCTTCGTCGTGGAGATGCCCTTCCCCGACGCGGACATCCGCAAGCGCATCTGGCAGCGCGTGTTCCCCGACGACACGCCCACCCTCGGGCTGGACTTTGACGCGCTCGCCCGTCTCGAGGTGACCGGCGGCAACATCAAGAACATTGCGCTGAATGCCACCTTCTTGGCTGCCCCCGCTGGGTCGCCGGTGCGTATGGAGCACGTGCTGCACGCTGCGCGGCGCGAGTATCAGAAGCTCGAGAAAATGCTGCCGCCTGGCGATTTTGGCTTGCATACCGTGCGGGGGCACGCATGAAGCATACCCGCGTGAGCATCGACGCCATCGCCATCCAGGGCGCAAAGGATGCGCACGCCGCAGTCGGCAACCTGCGCGAGGCGATGGGAGAGCATCTCAGTGCGGCTATCGAGGCGGGCGGGGCGATACCCCCGGGCTCGTATCGCATTGGCTCGATCAGCCTGCATCTGCCCCAGGGTGCCGGGTCCGCGAGCATCGGCAGTGCCGTGGCCAAGGCCGTGGCTGACGCCGTCCGTGACGGGAGGCGACTGCGATGAGCCCGGCGCGGCAGCGGCTTTCCTCTCCAACAGCCGCAACGGCGACTCGTACCGAGCGTGCGGGAAGAACCGCTACTGGCCATTCCTCCGCTGCGCAATCGGTTTCGTCGGTCCAGAGGCCCCCCCTGTCGAACCAGGCGCTGCAGCGGATGCTCGAACGGGGTGTGGTACAGGCCAAGCTCGACGTGGGGCCGGCGGACGATGCCTACGAGCGCGAAGCCGACAGCGTCGCCGAACGGGTCATGCGGATGCCAGAGCCTACGGTGCAGCGCACCTGTGCCGCTTGCGCGCGGGAGGAAGAAGAAAAGATCCGGCGCAAGTCGGATGGTCCGACGACAGCTCCGGGATCAGCGGAGCAGGCCGTGGCAGACCTCGGGCCGGGATCTCCCCTGCCGACCTCGGAGCGCACCTTCTTCGAGGGGCGGCTCGGCTGCGATCTAGGCGGTGTACGGGTCCACAACGATGGAGTCGCCGCGGCAGGGGCTGAGGCGCTCCGCGCCCGGGCCTTCACCCTGGGAAACAGGATCGCTTTCGCCCGGGGCGCGTGGCGACCTGGAACCTTCGATGGCCGGACACTCCTTGCGCACGAGCTGACCCATGTGCTGCAACAGGGTCGGGGTGCGCCACGGGCGGTTCGGCGGGATGGAGAAGAAGGTACCTCGGAATTCAGCGACCAGGTGACGGTGCTATCCCGTCCGTCCAGCGGTCCCGGCGTCGTTGAGGGTACAGTCACCCGTACCGAGACCGCTCCGGCGAGCGGCTCGCTGCCGCGGCAGGAGATCCATCGGGGTGAGATGCACGTCCGCTTCGACCCGGCAACCTGCGCCCTCAGTGTCCCTTTCGGTTACAACTTCGTGCAGACCGCCCAGGCCACAGGGGGCGTCGGGATCTGCGACGATCCACCTGCCGCCACGGCGGTCCCGCTCTTGCCCCAGGCCGAGTTTAATGCACTAAAAACCAGTGTGCTCGCGGATGTGAATCGGGGCCTGAATGGCTGGTTCAACGTGCGTCTGACCGGTACGGCCTGTCCGGGAGGCTGTGCGGGCCGCGCAATACCGATCACCGTGAACGCGCACGAGGACGCCGCCCATCCGAATACCACGATCACCGTGGTCAACCGGGGCGGACGGGCCGACGCGGGGACGATCTGCGCACGCTCCTGGAATCGACCGACCGCCGTGCACGAGGGCGGGCATCAGGTCCTGGGTGTGGGCGACGAGTATCCCGAGACGGACGAGCGGCTGCGGGCTGTGGCGCCTCAATGGTTCCGCCGGGAGCGCGTTCGCCGTGAGGACTGGTCGGCGATGGGTACGGCGGAGGACACCCGGTTCGCGCGCTTCAACGAGCGCCACTTCAACGCGGTTAAGGCTTTCCTTGAGCACGCCTACCCCGGTTGCACCGCGGCCCTGGAGGCACGTCCGCGACCGTTTACACCGGATTTCCGGATCACACTCGGCGGCGGCTACGCGTCCCTGAGCGGTATCTCTGGCCTGTTCATGCAGGCAGGGGTGGACATGGGCATACCCCTCGACCGGATGCGCCGCTGGGAGCTGGTCCTCGGGCCACAGGTTCGGTGGCTCAACGCGATGGACAGTTCCGGCAGACGCGAGGCTTTCCTGCTCGGTGCGCGACTCGGCGTCGAGCACACCTGGACGCCCTCCGCCGGCGGATTCAGCGTCGGCGGCTTCGGTGAGATCGGGCACGGTTGGTTCAGCTCGACTTCCTACGGCGGTGCGGGTGGGTACTCGGACCGGTCTGCCCGGACCGGCTATGGCGAGCTCGGCGTGACGGCGGGCTACCGGACCGCACCGGTGGGACCGGTCCGCTTCGGATTCATGGCAGAGGGAGCGGCCGGCGCCGCCTTCGGGCCGGGGGTGATCGGACCGATCACTCCGGAGATCGAGCGGGATCCGGAGCGGACGCGCTGGTTTCGGCTCGGCCTCTCGGTTGGGGGGCAATTCTGATGCGCACCCTAACGCATCGCGCCCTGGTGCCTGTACGGCCAGCTCCAGCGGCCCTGCCCTCCGCCGCGACCCATTCGAGGGCGTGCTCGAACCGCGCCCTGCAACGGCTGCTCGCAGCGAGTGCGGTGCAGGCCAAGCTCCGCGTAAGCACACCAGACGATGCCCCCGAGCGCGAGGCTGACCGGGTAGCGGACCAGGTCATGCGCATGCCTGCCGAAGGAATGGGTGCGCTGCGGTTTTCGGACGCCCAGACTGTGGGCCAACGAAAGTGCACAGCCTGCGAGGAAGACGATCGGGTGCTCCAGCGTCAGACCGCCGAACCCGGCTCGCCGCCTCGCGCGCAGGCTGACCCAGTCCCGGGCGCAGGTTCGCCTCTATCCGCGTCCGAGCGAGCCTTCTTCGAGCCGCGCTTCGGGCGGGATCTCGCCCATGTGCGTCTGCACAGTGGCCCCCTCGCCTCGCAGCTCGCCGAGTCGATGCAGGCCCGGGCATTCACGTACGGACGCGATATCGTGTTCGGGTCGGGCGAGCTTGCATCCGGGACGGAAAGCGGCAAAAGACTGCTCGCGCACGAACTGGCCCATACCATCCAACAGGGAGCTCGCCCGAACCTGATTCAGCGCTTAGTGCGCCCCAACCTCGTGAGCTGCCGCAATCCGACTGCCGCCCAGCAAGCGACGGTGGGCGCTGATCCGGTAGGGACCCTCGACGCGGCCAATACCCGCGCCGTCGAGCTGATGGACAACGCTATCGCCACGCTCGAGTTTAACCGCAACGCCATCCTCGCCGGGGCTGAGCCGGCCTCGCCGACGGTCGGCGATGCGACGGCCGTTGCACTGCAGTCGCGCATGCGCATCAACCCTTCCAATCGAGCGGTCTGGACCGGTACTGGCATTGGCAGCGTGCAGTTGTTGATAAGGCGGTTGCGCATGGTGCGCAACCTGCTGGGCGGCGGCTGGCTCAGCTACACCTGCATCGCACCGGCGGCCATCAATACGGCAACCTGCGCCGGACCTGCTTGCGGTGGTACGACGCGGGCGGCTTCCTGCGAAGGTGTGTCTCGGTTGTTCCTGTGCACCCCATTCTGGGCCGATAGTGCGGACGACCAGGCAGGGACCCTGATGCACGAGAGCTTCCACATCTACTTCGGGTTCATCGACGACGTCGGACACGAGGGCAACGCCCACTGTTACGAGCAGTTGGTGTTTGATCTGAATGGCGTGACGATCAATCCCGCCTTCGCCCGCAGTTGCCCGGCGTGACACGAGCCGCTCCAGGAGCACAACGACCATGCCCTCCGAATTCCCCCGCCGCCCCCGCATCCTCAAGGGTTCCCTGGTCGCCTATCAGCTCCCCGATCTGGTGCCGACCGTCATCGTGTTCCAGTACAACCCCGAGCAG
>JAEHCY010000179.1 GCA_016880695.1 Chromatiaceae bacterium
GGCCAGCGCTCAGCAGGCTGGACTAATGCCTTTGGTCGAAACCCCCGTTCCATTCCCATCCTTGGTGCTTACTGCGCTGGGGGAGTCGAGACGAACCCTCTTGGATCTATTCGGCGCGGCGTTGGAGGCGGTGAGCGGGCAGGGGGCGGTGGCCCGCCGGCTCGCCGGTTGGGAGGTCGGAGGGGCCGTCGTCCTGCTCGCCGTGGGGAAGGCCGCCCAGGCGATGACCGCCGGTGCCCGAACGGTACTGGGCGAGCGACTGGCGCGGGGCTTGGTGGTGTCCAAGGTGGGTCATCTGGACTCAAGCCTTCTCACCGCCTGGGGACTCGAGGGGCTGGAGGCGGGGCATCCGCTGCCCACCGCGGGGAGCCTGCTCGCGGGTCGCCGAGCGCTCGGGGTACTTGAGGGCCTGAAATCCGACGAGGGGCTGCTGGTGTTGATCTCGGGCGGGGCCTCGAGCCTGCTGGAGGTTCCCGCAGCAGATCTGGGACTCGCCGATTTGGTGCGGGTCAACCAGTGGCTGCTCGGCAGCGGCCTGCCCATTGCCGAGGTGAATGGGGTGCGGAAGTCCCTGTCGGCAATCAAGGGCGGGGGGTTGCTGCGCTGGCTGCAGGGAAGGGCGGCGAGGGTGTTGGCCATCTCGGACGTGCCGGGGGACGATCCTTCCGCCATCGGCTCTGGCCTGCTGGTCCCCGAGCCGGATCTGGGCGCGTGGCTGGCGGCATTGCGGCTCCCGGCCTGGCTCCGGGAAAAGGTGGCGGTCGGCTTACAGGAACGGGGAGCGCTCCCGCCGGTGGGGCCTCGCATCGAGATCGTCGCCAATCTCGACCTGGCTAAGCAGGCCGTGGCCGAGGCGGCCCAAGCCCGCGGCATTCCGGTTTATCTGCATCGGGGGTTGCTTGAAGGCGAAGCGGCGGATCGTGGCCGGGAGCTGGCACGGGCGCTACTGGCGGGGAATGCGGGCCTTCACGTTTGGGGCGGGGAGACCACGGTGCGACTGCCGTCCCACCCAGGGCGCGGGGGTCGCAACCAGCAGCTTGCCCTGGCCGCCGCGATGGTACTCGCCGGTCACGAAGGCGTCTGTCTTTTGAGCGCGGGAACCGACGGCTCCGACGGTCCCACCGACGACGCAGGGGCACTGATCGATGGGGGGACCCTGGCACGCGCCAGGGCCGCCGGGCTCGATGCCCAGGCGGCGCTCAGGGCCGCGGATGCGGGAACCCTGCTCGCGGCAACCGCTGACCTGGTCCACACGGGTCCCACGGGGACGAACGTGATGGACCTCGTGCTGGGGTACTGCTTCTCCCCGCGCCGATAGCCGATGTGGCCGCCGGTGGGAAAGACCGTCGATCACTGGCTCAGCCCGACAGAGCTTCGCGAAGCCCGCAGACGACAAACAGAAATGGGCAGGTAACGTTGGTCGATGGTGTTTTCCTTCTGCTCCCGCTGCGGGGAGTGGCAGTAGAGCCGCACCTCGCCCCTGGGGGGGTATCGATGCGCGTAATCGGAACCGCAGCCCCCGCCGCGATCTGAAGGGCGATGGGCCGGGTGAAATGTTGGGTTGTCTTCGCCATCCCGATCCAATTGATCTACCCGTCTCCCGCTTTGCGCGGGCGATCGTGGAGCGGATTCCGGCGACAGGCGGGCCACCGATAGTGGACGGGAGATCATTGCAGCTATTCGTGCCGCAGGGCCTCGATGGGGTCGAGGCGGGCGGCCTTGCGCGCCGGGACGAAGCCGAACAGCACCCCCACCGCGGCGGAGAATAGAAAGGCCAGGGCTACGGTGCCGGGGTCGAGGATGAAGGGCACCCCGAGCAGGGACGACAGGGACAAGGAGGTGCCCACGGCGAGGCCGATGCCGA
>JAEHCY010000180.1 GCA_016880695.1 Chromatiaceae bacterium
ATCCCCTACGCCATTGTCATGGCATAACTTTAAGCGCGATCGCCCTGACCCTGCGCCGTCGCGATGGCCTGGAGCCTGTCGGACTTTCATCGGGAACGCGGCTGTACGCAAAATCTGACGACATTTTCGGCGAAAAGATGCTCAGAACGCACGTAGCAACGCCAAAATTGGCTAAAAAGTGGTCAACTTGGCCATTCAAGCCGAAAGTCCTACAGGCTGCTAGGTCGTCGTCTGCCGATAGACCGCCTGCGCGAGACCCAGCAGGCCCCCGCGATCGATCTCGCCCGCCAGTGCGAAAGCGAAGGTACCATCCAGCCAGTAGAACACCGATATCCGGTCGTGCTCGGCAAAGCGGAAGGCGGTGCTCTGCCCCTTCTTGTCGTTGTGACACAGGTAGAGAACGATACGCTCGCCCATTGCCTCTTGGCCTGGCACATCCAGCCCCCTGGTTTGTTGGTTGTCGATCCGCCGCGGCCAGTGCCCACGCGGGCCGCCCCATGCGGTAGTGGGGGGCGCGCCGGCGGCGAGGCCATGGAGCCGGCAGAACCCCTCGGGGAAGAGAGGCATCCCTGACGCCGTTTGCTGCTCACCAATATCCTCCTGGGTTGGATTTCGGCTCGGAAAATCGGTGTATTGACCGTCCCAGCAAAATCAGCGCCCGGGGTCGTTTTGCCGCTGAGCGACGGCGCCTACCACAACACAGAAACACCTGGGGGCGCCCAGTTATTCCGCGCTGCGCCAAAAAAGCGTTGGCGCCGCCCGATGCCTAGCGGGTCAGTTCGCTGGCGAGCTGGTGGAAGCTATGCAGGCGTTCGGGGCGGATCAGCCCGTTCTCCACCGCCTGCTTGATCGCACACTGGGGCTCCTGATCATGACGGCAGTCGCTGAAGCGGCAGTGTCCGAGGTAGCCGCCGAACTCGCGAAAGCCCTGCTCAAGCAGGGAGCGGCTGATAGCGCCCAGGCGGAAGCTGCGCACCCCCGGCGAGTCGATCAAGAGCCCTCCCTGGGGTAAGTGGTAGCAGCGGGCAGTGGAGGTGGTGTGGCGGCCCACACCCCGCGCTTCCGAGAGTAAGCCGGTGGGGATCTCCTGGTCGGGGATCAGGGCCTTGACCAGGGAGGATTTTCCGACCCCCGACTGGCCCACCAAAATGCTGGTTTCTCCCTGCAGATGGTGAATCAGCGGGGCGAGACCCTGATCGTCGCGGGCACTTATCCATAGCAGGGGGTAACCGATGTCCTGGTAGGGGCCGAACTGCTCACTCCAGTGGGCATGGGTGGCCGCATCGAGGAGGTCGGCCTTGTTCAGGGCAATCGCCGCCTTGACGTGGAGGGTTTCCGCCGCCGCCAGATACTGATCCAGCAGGTAGCCGGTGGGCGGGGGGACGGGGGCAAAGATCGCGACCAACTGGGTGATATTGGCGGCGAGCGGTTTGTCGCGACCGGTAAAGTCGGGGCGGCTCAGCATGGTCTGGCGCGGGAGAATGGCGGTGACCACGCCGTTCTCGGGGCCGGTTCGCTGCCAGACCACCCGGTCGCCGCATACCGGCTCGCCCAGGTTTTGGCGGGCGAGGCAGTGGCGGAGAGATCCGTCGGTATCCTCGACGGCGAGGTGGGCGCCGTGGCGGACAACAACCCGCCCCTCCCGCGGCTGCTCGTCGTCTTGGCTGGTGAGCGTGGGTTCCGCCCCCTCCCGCAGGCGCTGCCGCCGTTGATCTTGGAGGAGGCCGATCCGCCCCTTCTGGCGTTCCGTCAGCCGCCGAGCGGGCATGCCTACTTCAGCCGATAGTACTCCTGGTTGAGGTAGCTACTGACGTTGGCGATCTCTTCGTCGAACCACTTGAGACCCAGCGCCAGCTCGCAGCGCTGAACCTGGCGGTGGAGGGCATCGAGGGACTGGACCTTGCGATCGGCACGGGTGTAGACCTCGGTCCCGTGGCAGTGGGTGCAATTCTGGTCGGTGAGGGCCTTGCCCGCAACCGGGTCGGCGGCATGGCACACCGCCGTCCCAAGGGCAAACAGAAGAACGGCCGAAGCAGTACGCAGCATGGATGGGTCTCCGTGGACTCTAGGTAGGGCACATGTTAGAGGAGATGCGGGCAATGCGCACCGCCGCGGGCGGGTGACTGTCGTGAAAGGCGGAATAGAGGGGGTCCGGGGTGAGGGTGCTGGAGTTGTCCCGATAGAGCCGCACCAGGGCATTGACCAGGTGCCCGGCGCCGGTCTGTTGCACCGCAAAGTCATCCGCCTCGAATTCCTGCCGGCGCATGAGCGCGGCCCCGATCGGCGAGGCGAACAGCGTGAATACCGGCGCTGCGAGGGCGAAGAGGATCAGCGCGGTGGCCGGCGAGGGTGTGGAAACGCCGAGACCCTGGTAGAACCAGGTCTCGGTGCTGAGCCAGCCCAGCAGGGCGAAGCCACCGAGGCTGATCGCCGATACCGTGACCAGGCGCTTGAGCACATGACGGCGTTTGTAGTGACCCAGCTCATGGGCCAGCACCGCCTCGATCTCCTCGGCAGAAAGCGCCTCGAGCAGGGTGTCGAAGAAGACGATGCGCTTGTGTCGGGCCAAACCGGTGAAGTAGGCGTTGCCGTGGGAGGAGCGCCTGGAGCCATCCATCACGAAGATGCCGTTGCTACGGAAGCCCGAGCGACTGAGCAGGTGCTCGATGCGTTGCCGCAAATCGGGGCGATCAAGCGGGGTGAAGCGGTTGAACAGGGGGGCGATCCACAGCGGGTAGGCCCAGGTGACAAGAAGCGAGAACCCGAGCCAGAGGATCCAGGCGTACAACCACCAGCGCTGTCCCGCCGCCTCCATCAGGCCGAGAATAGCGGCGACCAGCGGTCCACCGAGGACCAGCGTCAGCAGAACCTGGAGCCCAAGGTCGAGGGCGAAACGGGAAACGGATGTGCGGTTAAAGCCATACCGGGCCTCGACACGAAAGGTGCGCCACAGCGAGAGCGGCAGGTCGAGCACCGCGTTGATCAGCAGCAGGGCGACAATCGCCACCACCCCGTGCCACAGGGGTGATCCCGGCAGGGCACCGACGCTAGCTACCAACCACTCTACCCCGCCGCCCAGGGTCCACCCAAGCAGGATCACCGCACCCGCCACCACCTCCAGTAACCCGATGGTGGCCCGATCGCGGGTGTAATCGGCCGCCTTCTGGTGCTCCGCCAGGGAGAAACGGCTCGCGAAGGCAGCGGGAACCCGGTCTCGGTGGCGGCGCACATGCGTCATCTGGCGCCCAAGCAGCCAAAGCTCCAGCGCCGTTCCGGCGAGCAGCGCGACGACGAAGATCAGGCTGAACAGGTTTTCCATCATCTGCATGGGGTACCGTTGGGGTTGTTAAGATGTGCGCCAAAGAATGGAATTGTAGCGCCCAACATTAATCTGAGGCCCGAGCCCATGCCACAGCACGACAACCCTCTGATTTGGGTCGATCTGGAAATGACCGGTCTCGATCCGACGCGCGACCGCATCCTCGAGATCGCCACCCTGGTAACCGACTCAGACCTCAACCTGTTGGCCGAGGGCCCGGTGCTGGCGATTCACCAGCCCGAACCTATCCTGGAGGCGATGGACCAATGGAACAAGACCCACCACGGGGCCTCGGGGCTGATCGCCCGGGTGCGCGCCAGCCGCTGCGACGAGCCGCTGGCCGAGCGCGAGACCCTCGCCTTCGTCGAACACTGGGTGGCCGCCGGCCGCTCACCCATCTGCGGCAACAGCGTCTGTCAGGACCGCCGTTTCCTGGCCCGCTGGATGCCACATCTGGAGGCCCACTTTCACTATCGCAGTCTGGACGTGAGCACGCCCAAGGTGCTGATGCAGCGCTGGCGCCCCGACCTGGAGGCCGGCTTCACCAAGGCGGCCAAGCACCAGGCGTTGGACGACATCAAGGAATCGGTGGCGGAGCTTCGTTACTACCGCGAGCACTTCTTTCGCCTGCGCTGAGCGGTTGCTCATCGGCCGTCATGGACCCCGGCGCCTGGCATGCGAGTGCCCAGGCCACATGCTCGCGCACCAGAGCGCTCGGGTGCGCGGCGCGGGTTGCGAGCGCTGCGGTCGCCCGCGGGCTACGCGGTGCGTTGCCGAGCGCTACCGCCAGGTTGCGCAGCCAAGCGAGATAGCCGATACGCCGAATCGCCGAGCCCTCGGTATGGCGCAGGAAGTCTTCCTCGGACCAGGCAAACAGCCGCACCAGCTCGCCGCGATCGAGCCCATGCCGGGGGCGAAAATCACCCTCGGTGCTGATGCGGGCGAAGCGATTCCAGGGACACACCAATTGACAGTCGTCGCAGCCGTAGATTCGGTTGCCCATCGCGGTGCGAAGCCCAAGCGGTATGGGGCCCTTCAGCTCAATGGTGAGATAGGAAATACAGCGGCGCGCATCGAGCTGGTAGGGGGCGACGATGGCCCCGGTGGGGCAGGCCTGAAGGCAGGCGCTGCAACGGCCGCAGTGGTCCGTGGCGGGCTGATCGGCGGTCAGGGGTAGGTCGGTGTAGATTTCGCCGAGGAAGAACCAGGATCCGGCCCGCGAATTGACCAGATTGGTGTGCTTGCCGATCCAGCCGAGCCCGGCCTTCTGCGCCAGGGGCTTTTCAAGCACCGGGGCGGAATCGACGAATACGCGAAAACCGAACGGCCCCACCCGCTCGGCCAGACGCTCGGCCAGACGTTGCAAGCGCTGACGCAGGACCTTGTGGTAGTCGCGACCGAGCGCGTAGCGCGAGACAAAGCCCTGCGTGGGCTCGCGCAGCGCCTGCCAAACCGACGTCATCGGCTCGGGGAGATAATCCATGCGGGCGGAGATGACCGAGCGTGTCCCCGGTATCAGCGCGCAGGGGCGGGAGCGCTTTTCGCCGTGCCGGCCCATGTACTGCATCTCACCCTGACGGCTGGCGTCCAGCCAGCGATTGAGGCGAGACTCGGCTGCGGCCAGGTCCGTGTCGGCGATGCCCACCTGCTGAAAGCCGAGCGCCTGTCCCCAGCATTTGATCAAGCCGGGCAGTTCGCTGGCGCCCGCGGGCTCGAGTATTGCTACCATGCGCCGCGACTATAGCACAGGGCTCCGCCTTATAATGGCCGGGAGACACGGCCGGTTCACCCGAAAAGCGTCATGCCCCCATCCTCCCCACCGCCCAAGCCGCTGGTTCTGCCCGAGCTGGATCGGCTGCCCTACGCCCTCTACCGCGCCGAGCAGGTCCGGGAATTGGACCGTATCTGTATCGAGGAGTATGGGATCGCCGGGGCGGTGCTGATGGAGCGCGCCGGTTCCGCCGCCTATCGTCTGCTCCGGCGTCGCTGGCCCACGGCGCGGGACCTCACGGTGGTCTGCGGGGGCGGCAACAACGGCGGAGACGGCTATGTGGTGGCACGGTTGGCCCTGCAGGAGGGCCTCGGGGTTCGCGTGCTCCAGTTGGGTGATCCCTCCAAGCTGCCCGGGGATGCCCTGCGCATGGCAGAAGCCTATCGTTCAGCGGGGGGAGAGGTCGCGCCCTTTCAGCACCTGCCCCGCGATACTGGGGTGATCGTCGACGGGGTGCTGGGCACGGGCCTGGAGCGTCGCCTCGAGGGGCGGTGGGCAGAGGCCCTGGCGGCGATCAACCACCATCCCGCGCCGGTCTTGGCGCTGGATATTCCCTCGGGTCTGCACTCGGACACGGGGGAGGCGATGGGCATCGCCGTCGAGGCAGAGGCGACCCTGAGCTTCATCGGCCTCAAGCAGGGCATGTTCACCGGGTCGGGGCCCGATTGCTGCGGCGAGATCCACTTCGATGCCCTCTCGATACCGGCTGCAACCTATGCGCGTGCGATTGCCTCGGCACGGCGGATCGATTGGGACCGGCAGCGGAGCCTGTTGGGACCGCGCCGGCGTACCGCCCACAAGGGCACGTTCGGGCATGTCCTGGTCATCGGTGGGGCGCCGGGATTCTCCGGGGCCGCGCGCCTGGCGGGGGAGGCAGCGGCGCGTAGCGGGGCGGGGCTGGTGTCCCTCGCCACCCACCCGCAGCAGGTGGCCGCGGTCGGCGCCGATCGCCCCGAGCTGATGTGCCATGCCATCAGCGATCCTTCCGAGCTGCGGCCGCTGCTTGAGCGGGCGACTGTCGTGGCTGTGGGGCCCGGGCTCGGGCAGTCGCCATGGGCGCAGGCGCTATTCGATGCAGCTCTCGGCTCAGGCCTGCCCCTGGTGGTGGATGCCGACGCCCTCAATCTGCTCAAGGATGCCCCGCAGCACCGCGACCGCTGGGTGCTGACACCCCATCCCGGCGAGGCGGCACGGCTACTCGGTTGTGACACCGGTGAGATCCAGCGCGACCGCTTCCAGGCGGTGGGGCGGTTGCAGGCGCGCTACGGCGGGGTGGCAGTGCTCAAGGGGGCGGGTACCCTGGTCCAGGCTGGTGGCAACCGACTCCCTGCCGTCTGCTCCCAGGGCAACCCCGGGATGGCCAGTGGTGGTATGGGTGATGTGCTGACGGGGATCATCGCCGCCTTGCTGGCCCAAGGTTTCGGGTTGGAGGACGCGGCCTGTACCGGCGTGTGCCTGCATGGGGCGGCGGCGGATGCGGCCGCCGCCGCGGGCGAGCGCGGACTCCTGGCGAGCGATCTGTTTGGCCCGCTGCGCCGGCTTGCCAACCCATGAGCCGTCGGCGGGTGACCCTGGCCGCCGCCAGCGAAGCCGACCAGGTGGCCCTGGGTAGCCGCCTCGCCGGGTGTCTGTCCTGGCCGTTCGTGGTTTTTCTCGAAGGAGATCTGGGGACCGGCAAGACCACCCTGGTCCGGGGGATCCTGCGCGGCCTGGGCCATCAGGGCAACGTCAAGAGCCCCACCTATACCCTCATCGAGCCCTATGCGCTGGGCGCGGGCACCGGCTATCACCTGGATCTCTATCGCGTTGGCGATCCGGGAGAGTTGGAGTATCTCGGGCTCCGGGATCTGCTGGCCGAGTCCAGCCTGCTCCTGGTGGAGTGGCCTGAGCGCGGCGCGGGTGAGCTGCCGATACCGGATCTCGCAATCCACATTCGCTACGCCCCGCAGGGCCGAGAGTTGGAGCTCCGCGCCCACTCCGCCGCCGGGGAGGCGGCACTACGGGGTCTGGTCCCGATGGATGTGGGGTCAAAGATACCCCCCAGCATCGCGCTGAGATTAGAAAGCCAAGAAGAAAACGGTCGTAATCAGCCGTAGTTTATGGAATTCTCGGTTCTGGCGTGCTATGGTTGATCCAGGGCCGTCACTGGACCGATCCGTGAGACGTCTTGCCGCGCTCCTCCTGCTGTTGAGCCTTTCGCTGCCGCTACTGGCCGCCACGCCGGTGGAGGTGAAGACCGTGCGCATCTGGATCGCCCCGGAGGAGACCCGGCTGGTGCTCGATACCAGCGGCGATCTCTCGCACAAGATCTTCGCCCTCTCCAATCCTGATCGTCTGGTCATCGACGTGGAGAATGCCCGCTTGCAGTCCAGCATCCCGCGGCCCGAGGGTCAGGATGTCGTGCTCGTGGGGCTACGCAGCGCGAGCATGGGTGGGGATCGAGTGCGGCTGGTGCTGGATCTCAAGCAGGCCGTGCGTGCCAAGAGCTTCATGATGAAGCCCAATGACCGCTACGGCCATCGACTGGTGGTTGAGCTCGAGCCACGCGGCCAGGAGTCCCAGGCGGGGACACCAGTCACCCCGCGGCGAGCGGAAGAATCGCGCGATGCAACGGCGAAGAAGCCCGAGGCCAGCGTTAAGCCCAAGTCGCTGGTCACCGCGGCCGCCAGGGTACCCAAGGAGCTGGTGGTTGCTATCGATGCTGGGCACGGCGGCGAAGACCCCGGGGCCATCGGGTCCGATGACACCAAAGAGAAGGACGTGGTGCTGGCCGTGGCCCGCGAGCTGGCGGCGCTGGTGCGCAAGGAGCCCGGCATGCGGCCGGTCATGATCCGCGATGGTGACTATTTCATCAGCCTGGGCAAGCGGGTGGAGAAGGCACGCCGGCAGCAGGCGGATCTGTTCGTGTCGATCCATGCCGACGCCTACCAAGACGACAGCGTGCGTGGTTCCTCCGTTTTCACCCTTTCCCATCGGGGCGCCTCAAGCGAGGCGGCACGCTGGCTAGCGGATCGGGAGAATCGCTCCGATCTGGTCGGCGGTGTCGACCTTGACGACAAGGACAACGTTCTGGCCTCGGTCCTGCTTGATCTTTCCCAGAGCGCGACCATGGAGGCAAGCCTGCGTGCTGCCGACAAGGTGCTCTCCCGCCTCAAGAAGGTCGGCGATGTGCACAAGTCTTCGGTGCAGCAGGCTGGCTTCGTGGTGCTCAAGGCGCCCGATGTACCCTCCATGCTGGTGGAGCTAGCCTTCATTTCCAATGATGAAGAGGAGGAGCGTCTGCGCAGTGCGCAGAACCAACAACAGTTCGCCAGGGCACTGATGAGTGGTATCCGCGATCACTTCAAGACCTACCGCACCCCAGGGAACCGCGCCGCGCGAACCTCGGAGAGGGAAGCCCGCAAGCACGTGATCTCTCGTGGCGAAACCCTCTCCGGGATCGCGGATCAATACGCGGTTGGTCTGAGCGAGCTGCGGCGGATCAACAACCTGGCGGATGATCAGGTGCGCACCGGCCAGACCCTCGCTATTCCCGATAGCTGAATCCTGCTCACCAGCCACAGGCATCAGGGGCGTTGCGGACACCTCAGTATCAGTGCTCACGCGTTGGCCACTCTCGTAGCCGAGTACTAGGTCTTCAGACGCCAGCGGGCCTGATAATCCAGCACTACCAGGGTCACCAAGGCGGCGGCTCCACTGGCAAACATCACCAGGGCGATCTCGGTAGCGGACGCGGCGGCAAATACCAGCCCCAGCAGGGCGCACACCAGGGACAAGAGAACCACCGGCCGCCCGTAGGCGGAAAAGGTTTGTGTCAGCCAGTTGTCATTCATCGCTTGAGTCCTTCTAGGGACGGTGTCCAGGGCCGGTGAAGTTGCTTCACCCCCCAACCAATACCAAGCCTCCCGCTTGGACATATGACGCTGGGTGGGTCGCGAACCAAGGCGTGGAGCCCTTTTTTCTCGCGGCATTGGTGTTACCCCGGGACAGGGGGTCCCGTGCAAGCGCACCTCCCGGTGGCCCTTGCCGCGCCCACGGGAAACCTGGAGTCCCTAGGTTTTTTGCGATAACCGGCTAAGCTTGCAGTTGGCCACCAGAAGCCAGCCGTGCACCGGGTCCGCCCGGGGCACGCCAGCACCACCTTACAACTCATCCAACCGCAAGGGGGATATGAAAGATGCAGCTCTCCGGGATGCTATGGGGTTCTAAGGTCCTCAAGTTTGTGGATTTTCCAAGCGCTGAGGTCTTGGGTCCCCATGCTACAGACGAACAGATCCGCGACCTGATCAACCGCTGGGGCACGATTCTGATCAAGCCGATCTTCAAGGGAGCGGTCGGCAAGAAAGGCAAGGCGGGCCTGATCGGTAAGGCCAGTGACCTCCAGACCGCCATCGTGGAAAAGGAACGGCTGTATTTTGCCCAACATCTCCACGGCACCACGGCGGTCAAGGCGGAGGGCGTGACCTTTGAAGGAATGGTCCCCGCTGAGCATGAGGTGTACGTTTCCATCTCCGACAGCACCCGCTTCCGCGCCCCGACCGTGACGCTCAGCCACCGCGGCGGCGTGGCGATCGAGGAGGTTCCCCGCGATCAGGTGGTGGCCGTGCCCTTCGACGCGCTCACCGGGCTCAAGGGGTTTGTCGTCTCCAACGTCCTCAACCAGCTTGCGGCGCCGAAGGAGATCATCAGCCCCCTGGTGCAGAACGTTCCCAAGCTCTGGGATCTGTTCCACAGCTTCGGCATGACCACCCTGGAGCTCAATCCCGTGCGCATCATGCCGACGCCCGACGGACGCGCGATCCCGGTGGCCTGCGATTTCAAGTGCGCCTTCGACAACGACGACCCCAACTGGAAGCGACTGGGGCTGCCCTCGGACCGCGGCAGCGGGGAGCTCTCGGATTTCGAGCGCGAGGTCAATCAACTGCGCACCTATCAGGGGCAGTCGGACGTGTTCGTGACCAACGATCGGGGTACGGTCACCGCCATGACCTTCGGCGGTGGCGCCAACGCCCTGGTCACGGAATTGCTGGGGGAGGCGGGCACCATCTCATCGGACTTCGGCGGGAACCCGCCCTACCAGAAGATGTTCGACATCGCCCGCATCGTCTACGGCTACTGGCTCCGCCAGAGCAACGTCCTCCTGATCATCGGCGGCAAGGCGAATAACACCGACATCTACGAGACCTTCCGCGCCATGGCCGATGCCCTGCGGCACCACTTCCGCACCCGTGGCCCCACGCCCTTCTATGTGGTCGTGGGCCGTGGCGGGCCCAACCTCATTCGCGGCATGGGCGCCCTCAAGGACACCCTCGATGCGCTGAGGGTGCCCTACCGAATGTTCGGGTACGACTCGTCCATGAGCGGGGTGGTCAATTTTGCCAAGAGCATTGACGAGTGGATGGCGCACCAGGGGGGCCGGGCGAGCATCGCCCGGGAAATGGGGATCAAGCTCCCGGCCTGAAGTGGCGGGAAGGTCGGCTTCCCGAGTAACCCCCCTATCCATCAGAACAAGGAACCTACCGTGACCATAGCGCCCCACGAAGATCAAGACCGAAGGCTCCTACACGGCGTTGCGGCCTTCAAGTATTACTACGTCGGCATCGACTCCCTGGAGCAGCTCGCCACCCGCGATGACCGGGTCTGCGTGCTGAACATCCTCGGGGGCGAAAGCCGAACCGTGACCCCTGTCAGCCACGTCTATTCGGGTGGCAACATCGTTTGCGGCACCAGCCCTGGCCGCTCCGGCGAGAGCCTCAAGACCAAGCTCGGCGATATCCCCGTCTACAACAACGTGGCGGAAGCCCTGCAAGCGGGCCACGAATTCAACGTGGCGGTGGTCTACATGCCCCCCGCCGGTGTGAGGGATGCGGTGATCGAGGCGGTGCGCGTCAACCCCTACCTGCGCAAGGTGGTGATCCTCACCGAGAAGGTCCCCATCGCGGACGCGCGGATCATCCGCCAGTACTGCCAACAGCAACGGGTGGATGTCTTTGGCGCCAACTGCCTCGGTATCGCCGATGCCCACCAGCATGTGCGCATCGGCGGCGCGCTGGGTGGCAGCAGTCCGGAGGAATCCCTGGTCCCGGGATCCATCGCCCTCTATTCCAACTCCGGTAACTTCACCACCACCATCGCCACGTACCTCCTAACCACGGGCTGGGGCACTACGGTATCGCTATCGTCGGGTAAGGATGTCTACATCCATTTCGCGGCGCCGGAGTTCACCAATGCCTTTCACCACGACCGCCGCAGCAAGGCAGCCGTGATGTACATCGAGCCCGGCGGCTATTACGAGTACGACCTCGAGTTCCGCAAGCCGGTGGTGGTCTGTGTGGTGGGGCGCTGGAAGGACAAGCTCACCCGGGCCTGCGGTCACGCGGGGGCGATTGCGGGCAGCGGCGACAACGCCGCGGCCAAGGAGCGCTGGTTCCTGGCCAAGTTCGGGGTGGACGAAATCTACACCCCCGAACACCCCACCTTTTCCGCCAAAGGGGCGGTGGTCACCAACATCGCCCATATCCCCCAGGCCCTGACCGATGTCATGCGGCTCAATGGGGTGGAGCCCGACTTCGCGCCCCGGGGCGATCTCATGCTCAAGTGCTGGTTCGCCAGCACCGCCGATGTGGGACTGCCCGCAGAGCTCAAGCTGCCCGTCGTCGAGGCCCTGGAGCCCTACAACCGGCAGATCGACATCCTCCTGCGGCAGGTGGGCGTGGTGTTTCCGCGTCAATCCATGAAAGACGCCTCCGGCGCCACCCAGATGGACCCCCAAACCCAGATCACCCGCATGCATGGGGTCAGCGTGCTCGATTGCGCCATCCGTCCGCTGGAGGACAACCTGATGCTCGCCCTGATCCGCGAGTATCCGGACGAAAACAGCCGCAAGCTGGCGAACGTGGCCCTCAACGCCTTCATCAAGCTCGACGGTAGCCCCCTGATCCTGGCCGCCGACGCCGCCCGCGCGGCGGGGAACAGTCCGAACACGGTGCTGGCCTCGGCGCTGGCGATGATGGGGACCAGAACCATGGCGATCGCCCGCAGCGCGACCGACGTGCTGCTGGGGCTGTTCGCCCACTCGGGTCTGCTGGACCCCGCCGACCCGGGCTTCGACTTTTCACCCCAGTTGGAACGGGCCTTGGCCGAGGTCAACCTCAACACCCTGTTTCCCGAGGCCAGGACCGAGCGCGGCACCCAGATGCTGGAGGCAATCGCCGCCCGCGGGGCCCGCTCGGTCTTCGTCGAGTTCCTCAAGGCCCTGGCCGAGCGCACGGGCCGGACCCTCCGGGGTCAGGTGGTGCTGGCAGCGATCTCCTGTCATCTGGTGTGGGCGCCCTTGATGAAGAAGCGGCTATCCATCACGGCGCTGCATGATATGCCCTGGCACTTCCGGATATTCAGCGCCCTGGTTGGCGCCTCGATCCCCAGCCCCTGCCAACAACCGGGTAACCTGTGCGGGGTTCCGCACCAGGAGCTGATGGGGACCTGGAGCTTCGCCGAGGTCATCCACCTGGCGCTGCTCCGCAGCCGCCCCACCGAAGACAATCTCTTTTCGCTCTCGATTCTGCTCGGGCTGGTCGCCAGCAACGGCCCCGGCACCATCTCGGCCCAGGGCGCCAAGGGCGCGGTGAGCGCCGATGGGCCGGAGGCGCCCGAGCGGGTCCAGATCAACAAGGCCTATATCGGCTTCCTCACCCACACCGGCTACGCGCACGGCGGCAACGGCTTCGAGGCCATGTCGTTTCTGCTCCGGCAGTTCCGCGACCGGGGGTTGTGCGACCCGGGTGATCCCAACCACGGCATTGATCTCGCCGGCATGGCCATGCAGTACGCCACCGAGTACAAGCAGTACAAACAAAAAGCCAAGGAGGAAGGCAACCTGTCGTACTACAAGATCCCCTGTATCAACCACCCGGTATTCAAAGGCAAGGAGGTGAATCTCGATCCGCGTGAGGCGTTCGTGCGCGACCTCTTCCGCCAGCGCGGCAGCTACAACATCTTCCTCGAGTACTACCACCACCTGGTCGATTCCCTGGCCAAGGTGGGCGTCAGCCCTAACGTCTACTGCGTCAACATCGATGCCGTGATCTCCACCATCCTCCTCAAGATGCTCTGGGAGCCCTATGTGCAGGGCAAGATCAGCGAGCAGACGCTGGAGACGGCGGCGTTCACCGTATTTCTTTACGGGCGCATGATCGGCTCCGCCGCCGAGATCGAGGACCACATCAACCGCGGGCGCGACATGGACACGCGCACCCCGATGAGCCAGTGCTCGTTTGTGAGCTAAGAAATCCAGGGGGAAGCCCCGGCAAGCCCGTCGCGATCGGGCGCGCCGGGGTCCCGCCCGCCCCGTTCGGGTTTAGGCCACCCGCGAGGCGATCCACCTGGCCGTGCGCCAAGGCGGTGGATCGGGCGTCCAGGCCGACGGGTGTTCAGAGACTTTCGCGGGGCGCTTGGACTCCGCTCAGCGCAAACGCGCTCCACGTAAGTCTCAGTCTCAGTGCGTTTGGCCGGCTCGCCGCTTTCTGGGCCGGCACGAGTAGGTAGCGATCCAATCGAATCCATCACCGCAGCACGGGGGACACCTATGGAAGTCATTACCACCGATATCGCGATCGTCGGCGCCGGAGGTGCCGGCCTGCGTGCCGCTATCGCGGCTGCGCAAGCCGACCCAAAGCTGAAGATCGCCCTGATCTCCAAGGTCTATCCGATGCGCAGCCATACGGTGGCCGCCGAGGGGGGAGCCGCCGGCGTCATCAAGGAGAACGACAGTTTGGAGTACCACTTCCACGACACGGTGGCGGGTGGTGACTGGCTGTGCGACCAGGATGCCGTGGACCTGTTCATCCGGCAGGCGCCCAAGGAGCTGATCCAACTCGAGCACTGGGGCTGCCCCTGGAGCCGGGAGCCCAACGGGCATGTGGCGGTGCGACCCTTCGGGGGGATGAAAATCGAGCGGACCTGGTTCGCCGCGGACAAGAGCGGGTTCCACATCCTCCATACCCTATTCCAGACCTCGCTCCAGTTCCCCACCATCCAGCGCTTCGACGAGTTCTACAGCACCGACCTCTTGGTTGAGGATGGCCGCTGTCTGGGCGTCACCGCCATGGAGATGCGCACCGGCCGCATGCACCTGTTCCGGGCCAAGGCGGTGATCATCGCCACCGGCGGGGCCGGCTGGATGTTCCCCTTCACCACCAACGGGGCGATCAAGACCGCCGACGGCATGGCCATGGCCTACCGCGCGGGGGTGCCCCTTAAGGACATGGAGTTCGTCCAATACCACCCGACGGGTCTGCCGGGCACCGGTATCCTGCTCACGGAAGGCTGCCGCGGGGAGGGTGGCATCCTGGTGAACAAGGACGGCTACCGCTACCTGCAGGACTACAACCTGGGCCCGCCCGATCCTTGGCCGCGCAAGAAGGCGATGGAGCTGGGGCCGCGGGACCGCCTGAGCCAGGCCTTCTGGCATGAGCAGCAGAAGGGCCGGACTGTCAGCACCCGCTGGGGCGAGGTGGTGCATCTGGACATGCGCCACCTAGGCGAGAAGAAAATCAACGAGCGCCTCCCCCTGGTCCGGGACCTGGCCATGAGCTACGTGGGCGCGGACCCGGTCCACGAGCTGGTGCCGGTGCGGCCCGTGGTCCATTACATGATGGGCGGAATCCACACCAATATCGACGCCGCCACCCCCATCCCCGGCCTGTACGCCGCGGGCGAGTGCGCTTGCGTCAGCATCAACGGCGCTAACCGTCTGGGCTCCAACTCCCTGGTCGAGCTCCTGGTGTTCGGGGGCCGGGCTGGCCATCATGCCGCCCAAGACGCCCGCTCGGGGTCGGTGCCGGCGGTGGCGGAGGAGGCTGTTCGCCAGCGGGCCGAGCAGGCGCGCAAGCGGATTGCGGACCTGTTCCTGCGGGAGGACGGCAAGGAGACCATCTCCGGTCTGCGCAAGGAGATGAACGCCACCATGGAAGACGGGGCGGGGATCTACCGTACCCGGTCGTCCCTGCAGGAGACCTGCACCAAGCTCGCTGAGCTGCGGGAACGCTATGCCCGGGTGCACCTGGAAGACAAGAGCAACGTCTTCAATACCCACCTGATCTACACCCTGGAGGTGGGCTCTATGCTGGATGCGGCCCAGGCCATTGTCCATTCGGCCCTGCTGCGCACGGAATCCCGCGGCTCCCACCAGCGGCTGGACTTCCCCGCCCGGGACGATGAGCAGTTCCTAAAGCATTCCCTGGCCTATTCCCAAGGCGCCGACGAGCCAAGGATCGATTACCTGGACGTGGTGATTACCCGCCTGCCCCCCGGCGAGCGGGTCTATGGTGGGGAGGCCTAGACCATGGCATACAAGACAATAGAGCTCGAAATCCTGCGCTATCGTCCTGAAGAAGATGAAACGCCTTGGCTTCAACTGTTCCGAGTTCCCTGTGAGGAGGACTGGGTGGTCTTGGACGCGGTCAATTACGTCAAGGATCACCTGGACAGCAGTCTCAGCTATCGCTGGTCCTGCCATATGGCGGTGTGCGGCAGCTGCGGCATGATGATCGACGGGGAGCCCCGGCTCTCCTGCAAGACCTTCGTCCGCGACCTCCCGGATCGGCGCATCCGCATCGAGCCCCTGGCCAACTTCCCCATCGAGCGGGACCTGGTGGTGGTGCTCGACGACTTCATGGAGAAGCTGCAGCGGGTCAAGCCCTACATCATCCGCCAGGAAGAGCGGGCCATCGAAGAGGGCGAGCACCTGCAGACGCCGGCCCAGCTGGCCAAGTTCCGCCAATATACGCTGTGCATCAATTGCTGCTGCTGTTACTCCGCCTGCCCCCAATATGCGCTGATCCCCGAGTTCATCGGTCCCGCCGCCCTCGCCCTGGCCCATCGGTACAACCTGGATTCCCGGGACCAGGGGCGCGAGGATCGGGAGGATGTGGTGGCCAGCAACGTCGGCATCTGGGACTGCGCCTTCGCCGACGCCTGCTCCCAGGTCTGTCCGAAGCACGTGGACCCGGCGGGGGCCATCCAGCAGATGAAGATCTCCAGCACCCTCCATTGGTATCTGGATCACCTGGGACTCGGGAGGAAAAAGCGATGACCACGAAACCCTATGTGAAACCCTACGTGCGGGAGGTGCCGCGGACCACCTGGTATCTGGCCCGCCGGCGCGATCAGATCCACATGGCTCAAGAGCTGACCAGCCTCTTCATCGGCATCTATGCCTTGCTGCTGCTCTGCGCGCTGCGGGCCGTCGCCGACGGCCCCGAAGCCTACCAGGCCTTCGTCGCCAGCCTGGGCAGCCCGATCATGCTGGGGCTGCTGTGGATCACCTTCGCCATCACCCTTTTCCATACGGTATCCTGGTTCCAGGTCACCCCCAAGGCCATGCCGGTGCAGATCGGCGAGGACTTCCTGCCCGCCGCCATCATCGTGGGCGGCCATTACGCCGTCTGGATCGTCCTGTCCCTCTTCATCCTGTTCCTCGCGGGGGTGCTCCATGGCTAGATCCAACAAACCCCTGGTCTGGAGCCTGTTCGCTGCCGGCGGCACCCTGGCCGCGTTCGTCCTTCCGGTGCTGGTGCTCTTGATGCTGATGGCCGTCTACGGCCACCCGCCGACCGGTCTGAGCTACGAGACGCTCCGTGCCTTCGCCGCCAACTGGCTCGGCAAGCTCATCCTGTTCGGCGTAATTGGACTCTGCTTATGGCACGCCGCCCACCGGCTGCGTACCGCCCTGCACGGGTTGGGACTCAGGGCGGATAAGGCCGTGGCGATGGTCGGTTACGGAATTGCGGGGGTCG
>JAEHCY010000181.1 GCA_016880695.1 Chromatiaceae bacterium
GAGGTGATTGAGATGCAGAGCGAGGCCGGCGCCGCCGGCGCCATTCACGGCGCGCTGCAGGCGGGCTCGCTCGCCACCACCTTCACCGCCTCCCAGGGCCTGCTGCTGATGATACCGAACATGTACAAGATCGCCGGCGAGCTCTCGCCGACGGTGCTGCACGTGTCGGCCCGCTCCCTGGCTGCCCAGGCCCTGTCGATCTTCGGAGACCACTCCGACGTCATGGCCTGCCGCGCCACCGGTTACGCCCTGCTCTGCTCGGCCTCGGTGCAAGAGGTGATGGACTTTGCCCTGATCGCCCAGGCCGCGACCCTCGAGGGCCGGGTGCCGTTCCTGCACTTCTTCGACGGCTTCCGCACCTCCCACGAGATCAACAAGGTGGCACGGTTGCGGGTGGAGACCCTGCGCGCCCTGATCCCTGAAGACCTGGTACGCGCCCACCGCGACCGCGCGCTCAATCCCGATCGCCCGGTCATTCGCGGCACCTCCCAGAACCCCGATGTCTACTTCCAGGGCCGCGAGACGGTCAACCCCTACTACCAGCGCCTGCCCGGCATCGTCCAAAAGGCGATGGACCGCTTTGCCGCACTCACCGGCCGCCAGTACCGGCTGTTCGAGTACCTGGGGGCCGAAGACGCCGAGCGGGTAATCCTGCTCATGGGCTCCGGCATCGGAGCGGCTCAGGAGACCATCGAGCACCTCGCCGCCCGGGGCGAGAAGGTCGGCCTGATCAAGGTCCGGCTGTTCCGCCCCTTCGACCCCGCCTACCTGGTCGGAGCGCTGCCCGTCACCGCGCGCAGGATCGCGGTCCTCGACCGCACCAAGGAGCCCGGCGCCGACGGCGAGCCTCTGTACAAGGACGTGCTTACAGCGCTGGTCGAAGCGGTGGCCGAGGGCAACCTCGCCCACCTGCCGCGGGTGGTGGGCGGGCGCTACGGACTGGGCTCCAAGGAGCTCACCCCGGCCATGGTCAAGGGCGTGCTCGATGAGCTGGCCAAGGACCGACCCCGCAATGGCTTCAGCGTGGGCATCCGCGATGACCTCACCCAGGCCAGTCTCGACTGGGAGCCAAGCTTCCGCCCCGATGCCGCCCGCGGCGTCACCGCCTGCCTGTTCTACGGCCTGGGCTCCGATGGGACCGTCTCCGCCAACAAGAACTCCATCAAGATCATCGCCGGGGGGACCTCCAACTACGGCCAGGGCTACTTCCAGTACGACTCCAAGAAGGCCGGTGCGGTCACCGTCTCCCATCTGCGTTTCGGTCCCCGACCCATCCACTCCACCTATCTGATTGGCGACGACGAGGCCCAGTTCGTGGCCTGCCACCAGCCCATCTTCCTCAGCCGCTACGACCTGCTCGACAAGGCCAAAGCCGGTGGCGTGTTCCTGCTCAACACCGCCACCCCGCCCGAGCGGGCCTGGGACGACCTGCCCCGGCGGATGCAGCAGCAGATCCTCGACAAGGGCCTGTCCTTCTACGTGATCGATGCCTACCGCATCGCCGGCGAGGCCGGTGTGGGGCGGCGCATCAACACCATCATGCAAACCTGCTTCTTCGCCATCTCCGGCATCCTGCCCCGCGACGAGGCCATCGCCCGAATCAAGGAGGCGGTGAAGAAAACCTACGGCCGCAAGGGCCACCGCCTGCTCGAGCGCAACTTCGCGGCCATCGACGCCGCGCTCGCGGGCCTGCACCCGGTCGCGCTGCCCGGCGGGGTCGGCTCTTTTCCGGCGAGATCATTCGCGGGTCGGTCCTGCGATTCGCCTGGAAGCACGTGGCCGCCGCCATGATCGATCAGTACAAAATCCTCCTCAGGTGCCGGCGTGCCGATTCCGGCTCCTTTGGGACCGCTTCGGAGATGGTGCTGGGTGACCGCGCCTGGGCCTCCACAGGTAGGTGAACGGCTAGGGCGTAGCCATCGATACTGGGGGCCAGGGGATTGTCTGTGCGCCGTGGGAAAAAGGACGAATCATGAGAAGTGTGAGTGTAGGTCGAACTCACGAGGTGGATAGCGGGTGAAACCGGAAACCGACGTCATGGTAGTGACACCCCATCCGGACGACTCCGAGTTCGGCGTTTCGGGCCCCGTGGCGCGCTGGATCCAGGAAGGAAAGCAGGTGGTCTACGTGGTCTGCACCAACGGGGATAAGGGCACCACCGACCGGAGCCTGAGCGCCGGAGCGCTGGCGGAGATCCGGGGGAGGGAGCAGTTGGCCGCCGCCAAGGTCCTGGGGGTGCGGGAGGTTGTCTTTCTGGGTTATCCGGACCAGAGCTTGGAGGACACCGCGGAGTTTCGAAAAGAGATCGTTCGCTTGATCAGGACTTTCCGTCCCCGTATCGTTGTCACCTCCGATCCCCACCGGCGCTACCTCTGGCATCGGGATCACCGGGTCACCGGCCAGGTTGTCCTCGATGCGGTGTTTCCCTTCGCCAGGGACCATCTGGCCTATCCCGATCTGCTGGCCCAAGGCCTCGAGCCCCATAAGGTGGAGGAGCTCCTTTTCTGGGGCGCGGAAGATATCAACTACCGTTCCGACATCACCGGGACCTTCGATCTCAAGGTTTCCGCCCTTCGCTGCCATGAGAGCCAGGTGCGGGAGTTCGCCAACCCGCACGTGGAAGTGTGGCTGCGGGAGCGCTGCATGAAGATGGCCGAGGGGGAGAACTTCAAAGTGGCCGAGGCCTTTCACCGGGTGGAACTGCCCAAGTAGTTCTCAGATCAAGAAGATTCCCACACCACATCCCCGCACAGATCAGGTTTGTGCACCCGGGCAGAGAAGGCCCTGAAGGCCTCTTTTTCTTTGCCGAGGACGGTCGCGTCGCCGTGACCGGGGTAGACTTGCGTATCGTCCGGCAGGGGAAAGATCCTCCGGGTCAGAGACTGGATGATGAGCTGAAAATCGTCGGGGGAGCGGGTGTGACCGGGACCCCCGGGAAACAGAGTATCCCCGGCGATCAGATAGTTGTCCGTGAGAAGGCAGACACTTCCCGGGGTGTGGCCGTGGGTGTGGAGCACTTGGAGCTGAATCGCTCCCAGAGGAAAGAGATCGCCGTCACCGAGCAGGATATCGGGGTCAAGGGGCAGAGCCTCGGCATCGCCCGGGTGGGCGGCGACGGGACGGGACAAGGCTTTCTTTAGATCAACCAAACCCGAGATGTGATCCATATGGCCATGGGTGATGAGGATATACCGCGAGTGGGTATCGCGCAGCGCCGTGACGATGTTCCCGATGTCGCCGGGAGCATCTACGACGAGGCTCTCGGCGGTCTCCCGGCACGTAACGACATAGGAATTGGTACTGAACGGGCCGAGCACGAGTCGATCGATCTGGATTTTTTTAGTTCTCACAACAGCTGCCATACTCTCCCTTCCTGTCCCGTATCTCGGGCTCGATCTCACAGCTGACATGCCGTCAACGACGTGACTTCGAAAAATCCGAATGATGATCTGCGCCGAGGAGATCGGTCAAGTCCTCCTCGAGCCTTTCGGCCGTGGTGAAAAGGATGCTGCGAAGCCCCAGGGCGCGAGCGGCGTCGACGTGCTCCGGTGTGTCGTCGATGAAGAGCGCTTCCTCAGGCTTCACCTCGAGGCGCTCCAGGGTTCGGGCGAAGGCCATCGGGTCCGGCTTCACGATCCCCTCGTCCCCCGAGCAGAATACCACGTCGAAGAGATCGAGGATCTTCCAGCTATCCAGCCAACGGGTCAAACCGGGCGGCGAGTTCGAGAGCACCGCCAGTTTGTACCGGCGGCGGAGCCGACGGATCAGGCGGAGCACGCCCTCGTTGATGGCCTCATCGGTGTGGTAGCGGTGGTGGAAGGCCTCAATTTCGGCCGAGGCCTTCAGCCCGAGCTCCGGCCCGATCGCCTGCCAGAACTCCTCGACGGTTTTCCTCCCCAGGAGGGCGTCCTCCCAGGCCTTGCTTTCGAACATGATGGTATTGATGGTCTCCGGCGCAAGTCCCAGCTCCTCCTCGTAGGTACGAAACAGGGACGGTGGCTTCCGAGCCGAGATGACCCGCCCGAAGTCGA
>JAEHCY010000182.1 GCA_016880695.1 Chromatiaceae bacterium
CGAGGTTGGCGAGCACGTAGTCGCGCTGGTCGGCGTACATGCAGAGGTAGCTGGGTACGTTGGGCAGGATGGGCTCTTCGCCCAGGTAGTACTCGATGATCTTGGGCACGAAGGCATACACCACCTTGTCGTCGGCCACCCCCGCGCCGGGGGCGTTGGCAATGCCCACGTTGCCCGCCCGCCAGGCGCGCATCAGGCCCCGGACCCCGAGGGCGGAATCGGGGCGGAAGGCATCTGGGTCGAGAAAGTCGTCATCGATGCGGCGGTAGATCACGTCCACGCGGCGCAGGCCGGAGATGGTCTTCATGAAGACCTTGTCGTCCTCGACCACCAGGTCGGAGCCTTCCACCAGGAAGGCGCCCATCTGCTGGGCCAGATAGCTGTGCTCGAAATAGGCCGAGTTGTAGATTCCAGGCGTCAGCACTGCCACCACCGGCCGGCCGTCCGGGTGGAGATCTTGTCGCGGCGACAGGGCGGCGAGGGTGTCGTAGAGCTGGGCCGGGTAGTCGTCCACCGGCAGGATGGTGCTGGCGCGGAAGATCTCCGGGAACAGCCGCTTCATGAGCTGGCGATTCTCGAGCATGTAGGAGACTCCCGAGGGCACCCGCAGGTTGTCCTCGAGCACATAGACCGTGCCGTCTTTGTCACGCACCAAATCGGTGCCGCATACGTGCGCCCACACACCAAAACGGGGCATGAAGTCCTTGCACTGGTCGCGGAAATTCCTCGAGCCGGCCAGCACCTCGAGCGGAAAAACCCCGTCCTTGACCACCCGTTGCCGGTTGTAGAGGTCGTTGATGAACAGGTTCAGCGCCTTGAGCCGCTGCTTGAGGCCCGCCTCGATCCGGGTCCATTCAGCGCGGGCGATGGTACGGGGGATGATGTCGAAGGGCCAGGCACGGTCGATGTTGCCCGCGTCGCTGTAGACAGTGAAGGTGATGCCCATGGTCATGATGGCCGCCTCCACGGCCTTGCGGCGGGCCTCCAACTCGCCCGTATCCAGGCCATTGAGGTGCCTGAACAGCACCTGGGCGGCCAGTCGCGGCTGACCGGACGCATCTATGAGCTCGTCGTAGGCGGTGTTCTCGCCGTAGTTGCGTAGCTCGATCTGCATGCTGCGCGGGCTCTCGGTTTTTTCGTAAGCGGTAGTTTAGCAAGGACCGCGCCAGGTGACCGATAACTGGCGGTCAGGCTCCACCAGCCGCTGGGGCCGATGTGGGAGGGGGTCGGCAGCAGGGGCAGTAGCCCTCGGCGGGAATCTGTGCTTGAATCGACGCCAACTCAGGATCACCTCGCCGCCATGACTTACTGCGTAGCCATCAACGTCGACCAGGGACTGGTGTTCTGCTCCGATTCGCGCACCAATGCGGGCACTGACAACGTCAGCAGCTATTCCAAGATGCACGGCTTTCACTGGCCGGGCGAGCGCTTTTTCTGCCTCCTGTCGGCGGGAAACCTGGCCACCACCCAGACGGTGGTGAAAAAACTCCGGGGCGACGTGCCCAAAGGACTGGTGCCCAACCTGTTGTCGGTGAAGACCATGGAGGATGCCGCCGACTACGTGGGCATTGTCAGCACCTGGGTGCAGAAGCAGCAGAGCGTGCGCGACACGGCCAAGACCAATTTCGAGGCGAGCTTCATTTTCGGCGGCCAGATCGCCGGCGAGCCGCCGGAGATGTTCCTGGTCTACCCCCAGGGCAACTACATCCAGGAGTCGAGCGAGCACCCTTTTCTGCAGATTGGAGAGATCAAGTACGGCAAGCCCATCCTGGACCGAGTGATCAAGCGCGACGTGTTCCTGGAGCGGGCGGCCCGCTGCGCCCTGGTATCGATGAACTCCACCATACGCAGTAACGTCACCGTGGGCCCACCGGTGGAGCTGCTAATCTACGAACGCGACAGTCTCACCGCCGGTCGCCGCCTCCACTATACCGAGAACGATCCCTTTGCCCGCCAGTTGTCCGATAGTTGGAACCGCGGTCTGCTCATGGCCCTCGAGATCCTGCCCACCTTCGAGTGGGAGCGAGATCAAGGCGATGGCGCCACGCGCACGGGGTGAAGGCAGGCCCCATTCCCCGCCCGGCACTCCCTGATCCCTAAGCGGACCTCCTGTCGGAGAGCACGCTGCTCCAGCGTCTGCGGGAGTCTTTTTCGGGCTCGGGCTCCAACGCGGTTGCGGTGAGCGTAGGGAAGGTGCGGGTGGGCAGGTTAGGGGATCTGCTGTTACGGATAGGCCGGGGTGCGCGGCGCGTGCCCTGGGACGCCCAG
>JAEHCY010000183.1 GCA_016880695.1 Chromatiaceae bacterium
ATGGTCTGGCCCTGGCCAATGGGGAGCGGGCCGTTGGCGTAGGCATACCGTTGCTCGCCGAGGGGGACGAAGGCATGGCGCGGGACCGCGCGCATGGCCGCCATCACCCGCGGATTGAAGGCGTCGATGTCGGTCGCGCGGCGGGTGTAGGCCACCTCCCGGTCGATGTCGCGCAGCATCTGTTCGATTCCGCCCATAAGCAGCCCCGAGCACCTGAGGGTTGGTGACGATTGGGTTCCCTTTCCGCCCGCATCCCCGCTCCCGCAAGCGGGCGCTGAGCCCCTGAGGAGATTATGGCACCTCGGCGCCGGCGCGGGGGCTTGCGGGTTCCCCGGAGGAGGGCTGCTGACGCAGCAGGTCCGCGGGTGGAGGAAAACGCTGAGCCAGGGTGTCGGGGACCTCGCCGCGCATCGCCTGGTAGATGGAGCCGGACTCGAGCACGGCTATCACCATCACCGTGATCAGCATCGGGGCCACCGCGACCCGAATGAAGGCGAGGAACATGAATTCCTGAAGCCTGGGGTTGCTGAGCGAGAGTAGCCACCCCAGCCCGATCAGGGCCGCCCCCACCAGGTAGGCGATCAGCAGGATACGGTAGCGGCGGGTGGCGAGGCGCCAGTGCGCGGCGACGAACCAGGAATCCCCGCCCTCCGCCCGCCGCGCGCGCAGAAAGCTGTAGCCGATGAGGAGCAGCGACAGGCCAAGCGGCACGGCAATGGCGATGTCGCGGTAGTGACTGATGACCGACCCCTTCTGGGCCAGGGTGCTGGCGAGGAGCCCGGCGCACAGCAGTAGGTTGAAGAGCAGCAGGTTCACCATGGCCAGCTCGTGCGGGGTCTTTGCCCGGCGCCGCAGCCCCTCTTCGATGTCCACTACCATGCCTTTAGGCTCCCGATCTTGGGGAAGTCACCCGCACTGAAGTATGCGCCCGATTATCGGCTCGACGCGGGGGCTGTCCATGAGGTATCGCAACCGGTGGGCCCTGGGGCGCAACGTGGCATTCTTCGCCCCGCCCGGGTACCCTTGGACAACGCGATGACCTTCGCCTGCCCGCGGCTCGGGTTCCCTCGGACCCGGCCCGAATCGCCCCGCACCCGTGGAGAACCGCCAATGAAAGACAGCCTGCTCCTTGCCAAGTCGGACCATGAGATCGGCATTCTGCCGCGCATGGCGAACCGCCACGGTCTGGTCGCCGGCGCCACCGGTACCGGCAAGACGGTGACCCTGCAGCGACTCGCGGAGTCGTTCAGCCGCATTGGTGTCCCGGTGTTTCTGGCCGACGTCAAGGGTGATCTTTCTGGTATTTGCCGGGGTGGGGGCAGCAACCCCAAGGTGGCGGAGCGGGTGGCGGCGCTCGGGCTCAAGGGGTTCTCCTACGCGCCGGTCCCGGTGACCTTCTGGGACATCTTGGGCGAGCAGGGGCATCCGGTGCGCACCACCATCTCGGACATGGGGCCACTGCTTCTCGCTCGGCTGCTGAACCTCAATGAAACCCAGGAGGGGGTGCTCAGCATCCTGTTTCGGGTGGCCGACGACAACGGCTGGTTGCTCCTGGACCTCAAAGACTTCAAGGCCCTGCTGCAGTATCTCTCCGAGCAGGCGGGGGAGCTGCGGGCCCAGTACGGCACCGTCTCCCCGGCCAGTGTGGGCACCATCCAGCGACGGCTGCTGATGCTCGAGGACCAGGGGGTCGCCCGGCTGTTCGGTGAGCCGGCCCTGGTGCTCGCGGACCTGATGCAGACCGACGAGCAGGGCCAGGGGATGGTCAACATCCTCGCCGCGGACAAGATCATCCACACCCCGGCCCTCTATTCCACCTTCCTGCTCTGGCTCCTCTCGGAGCTGTTCGAGCAGCTCCCCGAGGTGGGCGACCCCGACAAGCCTCGGCTGGTGTTTTTCTTCGACGAGGCGCATCTGCTGTTCGACGAAGCGCCGAAGGTGCTGCTCGATAAGATCGAGCAGGTGGTGCGTCTGATTCGCTCCAAGGGGGTGGGGGTCTATTTTGTCACCCAGAGCCCGCTCGACATCCCCGACAGCGTCCTGGGTCAGCTTGGCAATCGGGTGCAGCACGCGCTGCGCGCCTTCACGCCCAGGGACCAGAAGGCGGTGCGCTCCGCCGCCCAGACCTTTCGCGCCAACCCGGCGCTCGACACCGAGCGGGCCATCACCGAGCTCGGCGTGGGTGAGGCGCTGGTGTCGGTGCTCGACGCCGAGGGCAAGCCAACGGTAGTGGAGCGGGCACTTATCTTGCCACCGGGCACCCAGATCGGTCCCCTCGCCCCGGCCGAGCGGGCCACCCTGATCCGCGGCTCCGTTCTCTACGGCACCTACGAGCGCGAGGTCGATCGCGAGTCCGCCTACGAGATCCTGCAACAACGGGCGGAACAGACCCTCGCGCCGCCCGCGCGGGGGGTCCCTGCCGGGGATCGGCCGGCGGCCGAGCGCGCCCCGGCGCGGCGCGGCCAATCCCCACTGGAGGCCGTTGCCCCCAGCGCTCTGCGTTCCCTCGGCACCCAGGTCGGCCGCCAGATCGTGCGCGGCGTACTCGGATCGATCTTCGGCGGCCGTCGCTAACCGGCGCGCCCCCCTCCAGGCTTGATCTCGGGGTCGGCGGCCCCACCCTCCCGGAGGGTGGCTCGCGCTGCCCCGGTTTTTCTGTCGTCCCCTGTCTTAGGAGATAAACCCTTGCATGCGACGGCCAAGGCCATCAAGCCCGAAGAGCATTTCATCGATCAAGAACCCTACTACGAGCCGGTGGGTGACGAGATCGAGGTGTTCGCGGCCGCTTACCGCAATCGCTTGCCGATCCTGCTCAAGGGCCCCACCGGCTGCGGCAAGACCCGCTTCATGGAGCACATGGCATGGCGTCTTCAGCGACCCTTGATCACCGTCTCCTGCCATGACGACCTCACCTCCTCGGACCTGGTGGGCCGCTACCTGGTCAAGGGCGGCGAGACCCTCTGGGTGGATGGGCCCCTCGCCCGGGCCGTGCGTGCGGGCGGTATCTGTTACCTCGACGAGATCGTGGAGGCGCGCAAGGACACCACCGTGGTGATCCATCCCCTGGCCGACGATCGCCGCGCCCTGCCCATGGAGAAGCTCGGCGAGCTGTTGGAGGCACCCGACGCCTTCTGCCTTGCCATGTCCTATAACCCTGGCTACCAGAGTGTGCTCAAGGACCTCAAGCAGAGTACCCGCCAGCGCTTCGTGGCCCTGGAGTTCGACTATCCCAACGCGGCACTGGAGCAACGCATCCTGGAACGGGAGTCCGGCGTGGAGGAGGGGGTTGCCCGGCAGTTGGTCAGATTCGCCCACATGACCCGCAACCTCAAGGGTCAGGGTCTCGACGAGGGGGCCTCCACCCGCCTGCTGGTGCATGCCGCCAAGCTCATCGTCTCGGGGGTGACGCCGGTGGTTGCCTGCCGGGCCGCCATCGCCCAGGCCCTCACCGACGATGCCGAACTGCTCACCGCGGTGAACGAGCTGAGCGCATCGCTGTTCTAGCGCCCCCGGCAGGTAGGGCCAGGCGCGCATGATCGGCCCCCGCTGTCCCCTGGATGCCGAGGCCCTCGAGAGGCGCATGGATGCCTATCTCGACGCCGCCCTGTCTTCGCGTCGCACCGCCGCCGCCCCCGCCCGGGCCCTGGCCGCGTTCCCACGGGATCTACAGGAGTTCGTGCTGCGCTGGGGGGCCATCATCGCCAGCAGCAACTGCGAGCTCGCCTACCAGTTCACCGCCTTCGCCCCCGAGGCCATGGGGGCCATGGACCTCGACTCGGTCGAGCTTTGGCTGCTCCACGCCATGGACCTCTACGACAACAAGGGCCAGAGACCGGCGGTCCGGGCCTTTCAGGACGTGAGCGGTTTTGTCGCCAACCGCCAGGAGCGGCTGTCGGGGATGGCACTCGAGGATGTCCAGGGCCTGCTCGAGCGGTTCGTCCATGGGCTCGATGGACGCGGACTCAAGGTGGCGGCGGTGGGGGAGACCTACACCGATACCGAGCACCTGTTTGTCCCGGGAATTGTCGGATTGTTACCGGACAAGGACGCCAACTTCCTCCTGTACAAGGCGATGGTGGTCCACCAGTGGGCGCAGAACTGGTTCGGTACCTGGCGCGGGGGTGTCCTGCTCGATGCGGTGGAACG
>JAEHCY010000184.1 GCA_016880695.1 Chromatiaceae bacterium
CGGCGGTGGGCGCGGGGCTGGGCGAGCAGGACTCCTCGGTCATCTACCGTATCCTCGAGCGGCTCAGCGGGTTGCGCGAGGATTGAGGTCGTCGGATGATCCGATGCGCTCGAGGTTCGATCGGACGGGTTGCGGAGGCGTTTCCCATGATTAGGCGAATTGCCCGAGTCCTGCCTATCCTGTGGGCCCTGTGGCTCGGGGCCGCGGGGTTCGCGGTGGCGGGGGGGCCGCAGGTCTGTGGTGCCGACCTGACCTTTGCCGAGGAACCAAGCAAGCCCCTAAAGCGCTTCGCCGAGGGCGCGGGTCTGCGTTACCCGGAGGCGTTCGCCCGCCTGGTGCTCTATCTGGACACTAAGGGTACGCTCCCCGCCTGTTATCTCAACAAGGATCGGGCACGGCGGGCCGGTTGGTCGCCGGGTGCCAATCTCTGGGAGCATGCGCCGGGTACGGCCATCGGTGGGGATTACTTCGGCAACCATGAGCGGCGCCTGCCGGCCCAGTTCAACGGGCAGTACCTGGAGGCCGACCTCGACTACGCCGGTGGCCGGCGCGGCGGCAATCGCCTGATCTTCGTGCGCAATCGGCCCGATTCCGGGTTGATCTGGGTGACCACCGACCATTACCGCAGTTTCCAAAAGGTGCCGCTACGGTGACCAACGAACGCCTTTGCCGCCTGAGCGGTGCGACCCTCGTCTGCACCGCGGACGTCTACGCCGAGCTTGCGAAACAACTGGGCTTCCCGGAGTGGTTCGATCCTAACCTCGATGCCCTCTGGGATGTGCTGACCACCGATATTCCCGGACCGATCCGTGTCGTCTGGGAGGACGCGGCGCGGTCCCGCAAGCGGCTGGGTAAGGACTACCAGCGGCTGCGCAACCTGTTGAGGAAGGTGGCCGCCGAGCGCGAGGACTTCGTCCTGGACATCAATGGCGATCGCAAGTCCAAATGAGGCATGCTGGAGCCCCGCAGGGGCCAATCGAATACGTCCGGCGCGCCGGACGACCAAAGCGCAGCATCAACAGCAGAGGGGGTATTGAGCGTTGGGCGTGAACGATCTAGGTGAAGGGGTTTACTGCATCGATACCGACTACCAGCGCCCGGGGCTGGCGGCCTGTTATCTCATTCGCGAAGGTGATCGGCTCGGGTTCGTCGATACCGGCACCGCGCAGGCCCTGCCGCGGTTGCTCGATGCGGTGGCCTCCCTCGGTCTGACCACCGAGCAGGTCGATTATGTGATCCCCACCCACGTGCATCTCGACCACGCGGGCGGGGCGGGGGATCTCATGGCGGTGTGCCCCAACGCCCGGTTGGTGGCCCATCCCAACGCGGCGCCCCACCTCATCGATCCCTCCCGACTCACCGCCGGAGCCACCGCGGTTTACGGCGAGGAGGCCTTCGCGCGGGACTTCGGCCGTATCACTCCGGTACCCGAAGCGCGGGTAATGGTCGCCGAGGATGGGACGGAGATCGATCTCAATGGCCGGACTCTGACCTTCATCGACACCCCAGGGCATGCCAACCACCATGGCTGCGTGCTCGACAGTCGCAGCCAGGGCATTTTTACCGGAGACACCTTCGGTATTGCCTACAAGGATCTGGATACGGCACAGGGGCCCCTGCTGTTCGCCCCCACCACACCCGTCGCCTTCGATCCCGGGGCCTGGCAGAGGAGTCTCGATCGGATCCTGGCATTGGCGCCGCGGGTGGCCTATCTCACCCACTTCTGCCGGTTGGACGACCCGGCCACGCATCTTGGCACCCTGCGCGAGAGTATCCGATATCTGGCCGATCTTGCCCTTGCCGAGGAGAGCGCCAGCGACGATCAGCGGCTCGGACGGCTGCGCGCTGCCGTGGACGCCTATCTGCTCGGGCGGGCCCGGCAGAACGCCTGTGAACTGCCCGACGAGCGGGTGCGGGAGTTGTTGGCGGTGGACATCGAGCTCAATGCCCAGGGCCTGGAGGTGTGGCTCCGGCGCCGTGCCAGGGCGGCTGCTCGCACCTGAGATAGCGCTCACAAGGTCGCTCGATTCACCGGCCGGCGCCCAGCGGCCTTGAGTCGGCGATTAGGTGGGGGACTGACGCGCCCGGGTATCGACGGCGATACCGAATGTCTGGTCGCGAATTGCGAATTCGCAATGAGGGTGGGGACCTCACCGGCGTAGGCTTTGTTCCAGGTCGAATAGACCTACACCGATCAGACTCCTCCTTCGTTTGGTGGTGACTCGGCGGCCGCAATGGCCGCCGCTTTGTGTGCGCAGCCCGATTGCCCGCTACCTCGCTCTGCTCCTTCGATCTGCCCCGGACCTTGCGTGACGCCGCAGCGGGGTACGACCGGCTTGTGGTTATTCTTCGGCGCCAAACACCTGGCTTCTCGCCGGCTAGCCCGCATCGCTCACCGCCCGCTGGCGGCTGGGTCGAGGGCACCGCCGGTGGGCACCTGTGGCTTAGGTAGACCCCCGGGGCGGGGCTGGATGGGCCTATATCGATGGGGCCTTAGTAAGCGCAAGGTGCTTTCCGGGCAATCGGGGCAGACTCAAGGCTCGATGGAGGCCCGGTAGGCAAAGCCGCCCGTCGGCGTCGCAGGGGGCACCGGCGTTGCC
>JAEHCY010000185.1 GCA_016880695.1 Chromatiaceae bacterium
GGCAGAAGGACGTCAAGGTGAGTGTCCTAGCGCCGGGCTCGGTGAACACCACATTCGGCGATCGCGCGGCTTCCCCCCGCGACGACACCGCGTGGATGCTCGAGCCGCAGGACCTGGCTTCCGCGGTGTTGTACCTTCTCCGAGCGCGGGACGGGGCACACCTGAGCCGGGTCGAGCTGAGGCCCGCCCGGCCGCCGAAGCGCGGCTAGGAACCCACTCGCCGAAACGGACCTCCCCTGGCACCCCCCTCTCGTAAGCTCACCGTCGGAGGTCTCGGGACGTGATCGTGCTCAAAGTGACAGCCGCACTGCTTCTGTTGGCGGGAACCGCGCTCGTCTTCTGGGCCTTGCGGTTCTTTGACCAGGTTCCGGAGCCGTCTGTCGCGCCGCGCAAGAGAGCCCAGATGCTCGACTTGCGGGGTTCGACCGAGCAGCGGGCGGCTTGATCAACCGCTGCCCGTTCCGCCGGAGCAAGCGATCGTGCTAGACTCTGGGCGAATCGCGCCTCGACCCCGACCCTGTGGTGCAGAGGCCTAGCACATCACCCTTTCAAGGTGGAGATCGAGGGTTCGAATCCCTCCAGGGTCGCCAACGATTCGGGAAGCGTGCTTCGCGATGAAGGACTCTCGGTCGGCCCGCCACGCGTTCGGGATCCCTTCGTGACTGTTGCGGACGGTGTGTTCCCATCCCTTCCGGATCCAGCTTCGCTGGAAGACGTCAGGTGGATCCGTGCTGCGGCCAAGATCGGCGACGCCGAGGCTCAGTACCGTTTGGGCACCCTGTATCGACTTGGTCGCCTCGTGGGCCGCAACTACGGGGAGGCGGCGAAGTGGCTCAGGAAGGCCGCCAAGCTGGGGAATGCGCGCGCCCAGCGTGCCCTCGGGGACCTCTGTCGCGACGGTCTCGGAGTGCCGGAGGACTGGACGGAAGCGGCCAGTTGGTACCGGAAGGCCGCCGAGCAGGGCGACGCGGGCGCCCAGGCGTTTGTAGGCCTCCTCTGCCACCATGGCCAGGGCGTGACTCAGGACTACGTGGAGGCGGCCAAGTGGCATCGAAAGGCCGCCGACCAGGGTAATACCTGCGCCCAGTACACCCTCGGGGACATGCACCTTCGAGGCCAGGGCGTGCCGCAGGATCTCGGGGAGGCGGCCAGGTGGTTCCGGAGCGCCGGCAGGCAGGGTTCCGTCGAGGCCCAGCGTGCCCTCGGGGACCTCTGTCGCGACGGCAGGGGTGTTGCGCAGGATCACGTGGAGGCGGCCACTTGGTACCGGAGGGCAGCGGAGCAGGGCGATGCACATTCCCAGGTCGCTCTTGGGCTCTTCTACAAGCTGGGCCTCGGTGTGCCGTGTGACTACGCGGAGGCGGCCACGTGGTATCAGAAAGCCGCCGAGCAGGGAGACGCCGACGCCCAGGTCAATCTCGGCCTTCTCTATCACCACGGCCTCGGTGTGGCTCAGGACTTTGCGGAGGCGGCCACGTGGTACTGGAAGGCCGCCGACCAGGGCGATGCGGGCGCCCAGCGTGCCCTCGGGACCCTCTACCGCGACGGGAAGGGCGTTCCGCAGGACTACGCAGAAGCAGCCGGGTGGTTCCGGAAGGCC
>JAEHCY010000186.1 GCA_016880695.1 Chromatiaceae bacterium
AAACAGGCCCGTGACCCTGCCACCGATGGGGGCCGGGATCTCGGTCTCCATCTTCATGGCCTCGGCAACCAGCACCGGCTGGCCCGCCTCCAGGGTGTCACCCTCCTTGACCATGACCTTCACGATGATGCCTGGCATGGAGGTGGTCACGTGGCCCTCCTTGGTCGCCTTCGGGCGCCTACCGGCGATCGCCTTCTTGACCGCGCCCTGGGCCCCCCCGGTGAGAACGATCTCGTCGAGGGTCTCCACCACCACCTCTTCGGGTATCCCATCGAGGGTGAGGTAAAAGTGCCGCTCGGATTGCTCCTTGTGCCCAGCGCCGGTCACCCGGACATGGTAGGACTCCCCGTGCAGCACGATGTTGAACTCGGTGGGGGCCGTCTTCTGTCCCTCCGCGCTGGGGCGGGGCTGCAGGGTCTCGGGCTGCAGGGTGCCTCCCGTACGCTGCTCCAGAAACTGCCGGCCGACCTCTGGAAACATCGCATAGGTGAGCACGTCCTCTTCGCTGTCGGCCACCGGGCCGATCTCGCTTTGCAGGCGCTCCATCTCCGGCTTGAGCAGATCGGCCGGTCGCGCTTCGATCAGGTCTTCCTGACCCACCGCCTGCTGCTGCAGGGTTGGGTTGACCGCCGCCGGCGCCCTGCCGTAGCCGCCCTGGAGATAGCGCTTCACCTCATTGGTGACGGTCTGGTAGCGCTTGCCGGTGAGCACATTGAGCACCGCCTGGGTGCCCACGATCTGCGAGGTGGGCGTGACCAGGGGCGGGTAGCCGAGGTCCTTGCGCACCGCCGGAATCTCCGCCAACACCTCCGGCATGCGATCGAGCGCGTTCTGCTCACGCAACTGATTGGCCAGGTTGGAGATCATCCCCCCGGGGACCTGATTGACCAGAACCCGTGTGTCCACGCCAGTGTAGTCGCTCTCGAACTGGTGGTACTTCTTGCGCACGGCGAAGAAGTACATCCCGATCTCCTGGATCTTCTCGAGACTCAGCCCGCTGTCGTACTCGGTCCCCCGAAGCGCCGCCACTAGGCTCTCGGTGGGAGGATGGGAGGTCCCCCCGGCCAGGGAAGAGACGGCGGTATCGATGTGCTCACAGCCGTTCTCGATCGCCTTGAGCTGGCACATCTCCGCCTGCCCCGCCGTGGCGTGGCAATGCAGGTGCAATGGCAGATCCACCGCATCGCGCAGCGCCCCAACCAGCTCGGCCGTGGCGTAGGGGGTCAGCAGGCCGGCCATGTCCTTGATGGCGATCGAGTCGCAGCCCATGGCCGCCAGATCCTTCGCCTGCTGGACAAAGCCCGCGATATCGTGGACCGGGCTCATCGTGTAGCAGATGGTGCCCTGGGCGTGCTTGCCCACCTCGCGGGTGGCCTCCACCGCCACCCGCAGGTTGCGCAGGTCGTTGAGCGCATCGAAGATGCGGAAAACATCGATGCCGTTCTCCGCCGACTTCCGGACAAAGGCGCGCACCACGTCGTCGGAGTAGTGGCGGTAGCCGAGCAGGTTCTGTCCGCGCAACAGCATCTGCAGCCGCGTCTTGGGCAGCGCCTGACGCAGCTTGCGCAGCCGCTCCCAGGGATCCTCCTTGAGGAAGCGCACGCAGGCGTCGAAGGTCGCCCCGCCCCACACCTCCAATGACCAATAACCCACCGCATCCAGCTTGGCGCAGACGGGCAGCATGTCCTCGGTGCGCATGCGGGTGGCAATCAGCGACTGATGGGCATCGCGCAGGACGACTTCGGTGAATTTCACCTTGGGCATGGCGGAGCTCCCTGGTTAGAGACCGGCGTGGGCGGCAATGGCCGCGGCGAGGGCAACCGCCACATCCTCGTTGCGGCGTCGGCTGGTGTAGTCGAGGAGCTCCGGGTGGGCCTCGAGAAACCCCGTGTTGAACCGGCCAGTGCGGAACTCGGGGGAGGCCAGGATCGCCTCGTAGAAGGGGATGGTGGTCTTGATACCGAACAAGCCGGTATCGCGCAGCGCCCGGTCTCCCCTGGCGATGAGATCCTCCCAGGTGAGGGCCCAGACGATCACCTTGGCCAGCATGGAGTCGTAGTAGGGCGGCACCGTGTAGCCGGTGTAGATACCCCCGTCGGTGCGCACCCCAGGACCACCGGGGGCGTAGTAGCGGGAGATGCGGCCGAAGCTCGGCAGGAAGTTGTTCCGGGGATCCTCCGCGTTGATGCGGAACTGCATGGCGTAACCGCGCCGCCGGATCTCCTCCTGGCGATAGCGCAGCGGCAGATCGGCGGCGACGCGGATCTGCTCCTCCACCAGGTCGACACCGGTGATGGTCTCGGTGACCGTGTGCTCCACCTGGATCCGGGTATTCATCTCCATGAAGTAGAAGCGGCCGTCGGTATCGAGGAGAAACTCCACCGTCCCCGCGTTGGTATAGCCCACCGCACGGGCGGCAGTCACCGCCAGCCCGCCAAGGTACTGGCGCTGGGCCTCGTCGAGCTGCGGCGAGGGCGCGATCTCGATGAGCTTCTGATTGCGCCGCTGGATCGAGCAGTCGCGCTCGAACAGATGGATGCAGTTGCCCTGATGATCCGCCAGCACCTGCACCTCGATGTGCTTGGGATTGACGACGCATTTCTCGAGGAACACATCTGCCCGCCCGAACGCCTTGGTGGCCTCGGAGACCACCCGCTCGAAATTGTGCCGCAGCTCGGCGGGGCTATCGCAGCGCCTGATGCCCCGCCCGCCCCCGCCCGAGGTGGCCTTGAGCATCACCGGGAAGCCGATCTCCTCGGCCTTCACCAGCGCCGCCTCCGCGTTGGGGAGATTACCCTCGGAGCCCGGGGTGACCGGCACGCCCACCTTCTGCATGGCGAAGCGCGCCTCGGTCTTGTCCCCCATGCGACGAATCACCTCGGCGGTGGGCCCGATGAAGGTGACACCATGGCGCAGGCAGGCCTCCGCCAGTTCCGGGTTCTCCGACAAAAAGCCATAACCGGGATGGATGGCGTCACAGCCGGTGGCCACCGCCAGGCTGACGATGCGGTGCACATTGAGGTAACCCGCCAGTGGATCGGTTCCGAGACCATAGGCCTCGTCGGCCTTCTTCACATGCAGGGAATAGCGGTCGGCATCGGAGTAGATGGCCGCGGAACGGATACCCATCTCCCCGCAGGCGCGAATGATGCGGACCGCGATCTCCCCGCGGTTGGCAATGAGGATCTTGCGGAACATAGCTCCCCCTTCAAGATCGGATCGCACGGGCTTCCGACCCAGGGACCCCTGGCACAAACCTCATGGCCGTGTCTGCGCAGAGGCCGACAGTGGGCATGGCTGACCCAATCGAGCCCCTCGAGCAGGCTACGATCCCGGAGATCGGCCGTCAAGCCTAAGCACCCTGGCGGCAAAGAGGTGCCGCTCCCGACCCCGAGCGGCTACTATTGCCCATCGGCCCCCCCAAGGCGACGGAAGACCCCTCGGGTGTAACCCCTGACCAACTGGCTTGAACAAAGGCTTCTGCAGCGCCTGCGCCCGCGGGTACCCGAGCCCCTGTGGCGGAAGGCCTGGAAAAGGCTGCCGCTCCTGCAGGGGTTCTCGGCGGATGAGGAGCAGGCGCTGCGGGACCTCGCGCTGCTGTTTCTCCACCGCAAGTCCCTCGAGGGCGCCGCCGGACTC
>JAEHCY010000187.1 GCA_016880695.1 Chromatiaceae bacterium
GGTAGAGGTAGTCCCAGGAGTAGATGCCGGTGTTGTGCTCGTCATCGAAGTGCAGGCACACCGCGTAATGACCCACCGGTTCGATGTGCTGGATGTTCACCGCCTCCTTGCCCACCTGCAGCACCCGCTGCCCGGGTCCGTGTCCCTGAACCTCCGCGGAGGGTGAGAATGCCCGCAGATATTCGCAGGGCAGGTTGAAGCAGGCGCCGTCAGCGAATTTCACCTCCAGAACGCGGGACTGGCGGTGCAGGCTGATCTCCAGGGGAACGATTTTGGACATGCTCGGAACCTTGAAGCCGGTTATGGGCCAGCGACCCTCGCTTGTCCGGTCGCCGACCTAAAGGATGTAACGGGACAGATCCTCGTTGGCCGCCAGGTCTGCCAGTTGTGCGTCCACGTAGGCCGCGTCGACCACCAGGGTCTGTCCCGCGCGATCCGACGCCTCGAACGATACATCCTCCAGCAACCGCTCCAGCACCGTGTGCAGCCGCCGGGCGCCGATATTCTCGGTGCGCTCGTTGACGTGCCAGGCGGTCTCTGCGATGCGCCGCAGGCCGTCCGCGGTGAATTGGAGCTGAACCCCCTCGGTGTCGAGGAGGGCGCGGTATTGATCGGTCAGGGAGGCGTCGGGTTCGGTCAAGATGCGGACGAAGTCCTCGGTACTCAAGGCCCCAAGCTCGACCCGGATGGGCAGGCGCCCCTGCAGCTCCGGAATCAGGTCCGAGGGCTTGGCGAGGTGGAAGGCCCCCGAGGCGATGAACAGGATGTGGTCGGTGCGCGCCATGCCGTATTTGGTGGAGACGGTGCAGCCCTCGACCAGCGGCAGCAGGTCCCGCTGAACGCCCTCGCGGGAAACGTCAGGCCCACCGTGCTCGGAGCGTTTGGCCACCTTGTCGATCTCATCGAGGAACACGATGCCGTGCTGTTCCATGGTCTCGAGCGCGCGCAGCTTGAGGTCCTCCTCATTGATGCGCTTGGCCGCCTCTTCCTCCTTGAGCACATGCACGGCGTCGCGGATACGCAGCTTGCGCCGGCGCTTGCGCCCCCCGCCCAGGCTCTGGAACAGCCCCTGGAGCTGGCTGGTCATCTCCTCCATGCCGGGCGGGGCCATGATCTCCACCCCGAGGCTGGGCGCGGTCACCTCGACCTCCACCTCGCGGTCGTCGAGGTCGCCGCGGCGCAGTCGCTCGCGGAGTTTCTCCCGGGTGGCGGAGGAGGCACCCGTGGCGACCCGGCTATCCTCCTCGAAGCTGGTTGGAGCGGGGCTGGGGAGCAGGGCATCGAGTAGGCGCTCCTCGGCGGCGGCGGTGGCCGGGTCCTCTACCTTGGCCATCTCCTGCTCGCGAATCATCTTCACCGCCACGTCGGCGAGGTCGCGAACAATGGACTCCACATCCCGGCCCACGTAGCCCACCTCGGTGAACTTGGTGGCCTCCACCTTGAGGAAGGGGGCATTGGCGAGACGGGCGAGGCGCCGCGCGATCTCGGTTTTGCCCACCCCGGTGGGACCGATCATGAGGATGTTCTTCGGCGTGATCTCGCTGCGCAGCGGTTCCTCGATCTGGGCCCGACGCCAGCGGTTGCGCAGTGCAATGGCCACCGCACGCTTGGCCTGATCCTGGCCGATGATGTGCTTGTTGAGTTCCTCGACAATACGGGCAGGGGTCATCTCGGACATGGGCGCGGTCGCAGCTGGGGTTTCGGGGGTGGGGTGGGCGATGCCGAGGTTGGCCGGGCGTTGCCCGACCGGTTCACTCGGCGCTGTCGAGCTCTTCGATCAGCAGATTGTGGTTGGTGTAGATGCACAGATCGGCGGCGATACCGAGAGCGCGCTCGACGATCTCGCGGGCGGAAAGCTCCGTGCTCTCGAGCAGGGCCCGGGCGGCCGCCTGGGCATAGGGTCCGCCGGAACCGATCGCCATCAGATTGTGTTCGGGCTCGAGCACATCACCGGTGCCGGAGATGATGAGGGAGCTCTGGCGGTTGGCCACGCAGAGCATGGCCTCCAACCGGCGTAGGATGCGGTCGGTGCGCCAATCCTTGGCCAGTTCCACCGCAGCCCGGGTGAGGTGCCCCTGGTGCTTGTCGAGCTTGGCCTCGAACAGCTCGAACAGGGTGAAGGCATCGGCGGTGGCCCCGGCGAAACCCGCGATCACCTGATCCTTATACAGGCGTCGCACCTTGCGGGCATTGCCCTTCACCACCGTATTGCCAAGGGAAACCTGGCCGTCGCCACCGACCACCACACGGCCCTGGCGGCGTACCGAGAGAATGGTCGTACCCTTGAGCGGCTCCACGCATACCTCCGGAAATCAAAAGACCCTGAGATTGTGCCACATCGGGCACAACGGTTTCACCGGCACCGAACAGTCTGGGCTCAGCGCTGCTTCTTGGCCCGAGGATGGGCCTGGTCGTACACCTGTGCCAGATGCTGGAAATCGAGGTGGGTGTAGATCTGGGTGGTGGAGATGTTGGTGTGCCCCAAGAGCTCCTGTACGGCGCGCAGGTCTCCCGAGGACTCGAGCAGGTGGCTGGCGAAGGAATGCCGTAGCAGGTGCGGATGCAGCGGGCGCGAGGCGCCCTGCTTCAGGGCCCAGCGATGGATGCGCACCTCGACTGTGCGCGGATGGATGCGCAAACCCCGCTGGCTGACGAACAGCGCCCGCTGATCGGCACCCGCCAGTTGCGGGCGCACCGCCAGCCAGCGGTCGAGTGCGGCCAGGGCTAGGCGTCCCACCGGCACGCGGCGGGTCTTGGCCCCCTTGCCGGTTACCTCCACCGAGGCATCCGCCCCGTCCACATCCCCCAGGTTGAGGCTCACCAGCTCGGCCAGGCGTAGCCCGCAAGCATAGAGAATCTCCAGCATGGCCAGGTCCCTGATCTCGAGGGGGTCTTCCGCGGTGGGCTGGAGCAGCCGCCCCAACTGGTCCGCATCCAGGGTGGCGGGCAGCTTACGGCGCGTCTTGGGGGCGCGAACCCCCAGGGCCGGGCTTTGGGTGACCTGGCCCTCGCGCAGCAGGAAGCGGAACAGGCTGCGCAGGGCGGAGAGCTCGCGCTGCAGGGTCTTGCCCGCATGCCCCAGGCGGTGCCGCCCCGCCAGGTACTGGCGCACCAGCGGCTCGCTGAGGGCCTCCCACTGGTCGATCCCCCGCTCCTCCATCCAGGTACCGACCCGCTCCAGATCGCGGCGGTAGTTGCTCTGGGTATGGGGGGAGAGCCGGCGCTCGGTCGCCAGATGGGCGACGAAGGCGTCGATTGCCGGGGCGAGACCAGCGCTCGGCTCTGCGTCAGACACCGGGCAGGGGGATGGCGCGCAGCTTGTGACTGATGACCTCGCCCAACTGGTGGAGGAAATCGGTGGCCTGGCTCGGGCGGAAGTGCTCAGGGTCCTGGCTGCCGATGGCGAGGATGCCCAGCACCTCGCCCGCCTCCAGGGGGACCAGCGCGGCGGATTGCACCCGTTCGCCCTCTTCCGGGAACAGGGTGATCAATTGCTCGGGGCGCAGCGGACCACACAGCGGCCGGCGCGCCTGGAGGAAGCCGAGAAACTCGCCCAGCAGGGGGTCGGGCGCGCCGGCCTGGGACTCGTCGGCAGGGCTTCGCGCGCCCACCGCCTCCGCCGCAAACAGCACCAGCCGCACCGCATCCGCCCCGAACTCATCGTGCAGGTGGGCCTTGAGGGCTGCCTGGAGCTGCTCGAAGTCCCGGCCCAACACCAGCGACAGGGTGAGTCGGTGCATCCGCGTGGCCAGGGCATTGTTCTCCTTGGCCAAGCTCACCAGGTGAACGAGCTTATTGTGCGCCTGTTGCAGTTCTGCACGCAGGTGCTCCACCTGGCGCTCGATCAGGGAGACGGCGGCCCCCGAAGGGTGGGGGACCCGCAGTTCGAGGAGAAGGTCGGAATGCTGCTCGAAGAACTCGGGATGGGCGATCAGATAGGCCGCTACCTGCTCCCCGTCGAGCGCGGCCGCAACCGCAGCCGTCTTCTTCACCGCCCGCTTGCCTGTCACAGTTCGATCTCCCCCTCGTAGACCTGTGCCGCGGGGCCGGTCATCCAGATGGGCTCCCCGGGCCCCTCCCAGGCAATGATAAGCTGGCCCCCGGGGAGTGTCACCCGTACCGGCGTGTCCAGCAGACCCTGCAGGCGACCCACCACCACGGCGGCGCAGGCGCCAGTGCCGCAGGCCAGGGTTTCACCGCTGCCCCGCTCGAATACCCGCAGCCCGATGGCGGCGCGGTCCTCGACCTCCAGGAAGCCCACGTTGACGCGCTCGGGGAATCGCGGATGGCGCTCGATCAGCGGGCCGAGGTGGGCCACCGGGGCCGTCGCCACATCGGGGACCCGCAGCACCACATGCGGATTGCCCATGGAGACGACGCCAACCGGGTAGTGGATACCCTCGACCTCCAGCGCATAGCTGGCCGCCGGTTGCGCGGCCTCAAAAGGGACCTCGGCCGGCAGGAGACGCGGGACGCCCATGTTCACCCGCACCTGGCCGTCGGGTTGCAGATAGAGCCGAATAATTCCGGCGCGGGTGCCCACCTCGATCACCTCCTTGGTGGTCAGCCCGCGATCGCGCACATAGCGGGCGAAGCAGCGGGCCCCGTTGCCGCATTGCTCCACCTCGCCGCCGTCGGCGTTGAAGATCCGGTAATGGAAATCGGTGCCCGCGGCTTGGGGTGGCTCCACCAGGAGCACCTGATCGCAGCCGACCCCGAAGTGGCGGTCGGCAAGGAAGCGGATCTGCTCGGCGCTCAGGGCAAGGGGCTCGCGGGTGGCATCGAACACCACGAAGTCGTTGCCCAGGCCGTGCATCTTGGTGAACTCGCGCCGTGCGGCCATGGGGCGATTCAGCCGAGAAACCGCGGCTGGAGCCACTTAGGTTCCCTCAAGGAGGCGCGCGACAGGCTTCGAAACGCCCCACTACGCAAGGCGACTTGGGGCAGCCCCTCGATAGGGTGAGGGTGCTGCGCAGCTAA